>DASWUO010000464.1:0-3471 GCA_036401615.1 Bacilli bacterium
TGGATCGACAAACTCATAGTTCCATTCCGGATGCTCCGCCTTTGCTTTCTTTTCCAATTCCTCATGGAATGCAGGGCCTCCGAACGCAGAATGGACAGCAAGAAAATTTGGTGAAGTTCCAGGGTTCGTAAGAGCTTGTGTGAAATTGTATAAAATATTTGATGCTCCTGTTAAATCTGCCCTCTGAATCAAATCCAGCCTAACTACAGCCATATGATTATTACGCACCGCAGGCAATGGTGTATTTAAACTATCCGCTAAACCAATCAGCCCGTCATTTGAAAATAAAGCGTAATCTTGTTCCATGGCGGAAGTTAGTTTTCCCCCATTCCCATTATGCATAAAACCTGTGATGGTATAACCCATTGAATTGTACCAATATTTATTCCATTCCAGCCACTTTGCGGGAGATGCAATAAAGCTTGGATTGGAATATCCCGCACCCGACGCGCCTGCAGTAAATACGTCACGCGGAGAGGCGGAACTCAAAATATATTCAGCAATATCAGGAGTGTCTTCGAGAAAATTCGGAACGAGAGACCAGCCCAATGATGTATTAGCACGGCGTTCGTCTTTCCAAAATGTATTAAAACTCCTGCTCACCGTAGAACCGTCATGATCCCCTATAATATTGACAACATAGGTTTTATTTCCTAATGCAGGTGCAGCTGGCGTCCGGAACGGCGACGTCATCTTTGAAGCTACCGGAGCATGGGTATGAAAAGAGGCATTCGATTGACCGAATGTATCCAGAATAGAAACAAGGGTTGCATTATATTTAGAAAATACTTCGGTGAGTTTCCACTCCCCAGAAACCGGGTCATGGATCCCTTTGCTTTCGTGTGTTGAGTATTTATCCCACCAAGGGAAAAAGCCAACTACACTAATGATACGACTATTACCCCACTTATCTTTCAATGCCTGTAAAATCGATATTAACGTGTTGTAGTCATTTCCTAACGTTTGACTGGGCGCATCGTTCGGCTTCTCATCATTCCATGGACTTAAGTCAATAACAAACGCCTTATTTTGAACCAAATAATCTCTTGCAGACGTATAGTTTTGATGAAACGTATTTGGAAACCGCGTATACCCGTCCTCAACATATCCTAATAAGCCGGGATTTATTTTATTCGTATCAATATATTGCTGTTTCGCCCATACATAAGCGTCCGTCTTGGCATTGACACCGGAAAACAAACCACTCAAGTCTTGCTTGACGGTTAAAGCATATGTCGTTGTCAATGTTGCAGCCAATGCGCTCCCTTTCATCGCAATCGGCGCATTCTCTACGCCGGCTGCCGTTGTCGCGACATTGACCGTCGCATCCACCTTCGGATCCCATAGGACGATGCCGGTAATTTCCGATTTAAAAATATTCATCACATCGGCCAATGTACTGAGTGAAACCACAGTATATTCGCTCATCCACTGTCCACGGCTGCGAAATTTATTAAACCAAAACTGCTCGCCTTCCTGCGCTTCCCGTGATGTCATATTTTCCAATACCGAGGAAACTTTATGATATAGATACAGCTTAGGCCCTTTTTTATTAACAATGCCTTGTAATGTGCTCATAAAGAGATTGAATTCATATACTTCAGCGTCATTGGGATCGCGATCAGGAAAATAACTATTAAGATCGAAAGTATAGATTGTATTGGCCGCAGGTGCTGCATCAACGACTCGTTCTTCTTGCAGCAACGGAAAGGCCAAAATTAAAGAACACAAAAGTATTGAAATCATTCGAATCATCTGTTTGCTTATCATTTGCTATTCCCCCTTTTGTTATAAATCACTTTCTTCTAACCGTTTGGCTGTTTCAATAATCCCTATGCACAGTCATATCGTTTATTTTATCGAAGGCTATCATCCGTCATCAATGAAATAGCATCCCCAGTTATAAAAGTCTGCTCAGAATGCCCGCGATTTGTATCAAATAATTGAAAATCAAGAGCATTGACCCGGTTTGAACTAATGCCTTGGTTATCGATAGCTTGAAGCGCATACGTTGATTGGAATCGTGAAGGGATTTGGCTAGTCAATGGTCTAAATTCAAAAAAACGTACAGGATATGTTAATTGAGGAAGACCCGCCGAAAGTAATTTGCCCTTTCCTAGAGGTGTCTCCGCCCATTTGACCTTACCATGAGCAACCCATGGTAAATCATAGAATTTTAAAGTGTAACCGCTAACTGAATAATAATTACTGGTCAGGACGATAGACGACCTGTTTTCGGTGTTTGAAATGCTTGACGTAATTAGATCGGGATCTACACCATAGGTTACTCGGTTTCCATCATAGCCGGCAACATTATGACTAACTACCATAGTGGCAATCGGCCCAAAATTATTTTGAGTCACGTTTAGCGATATTTCCTGCCTATAGTTATTGGTAGTGCTCGGAATTCGATATGTTAATGTGTATTTAACACGGCCTTCCACGCCGGCTCTTTTATCCACGTCATAAAGCGAATCAATCCCTGAAGGCAGCGTAATATTTGGCGAATTAGCAAGAAGTCCCTGAAATTGGACAAATACACCGTCATTGTTATAAAGGCCTCCATCGGCTATCGTAGTTCCGGTAAATGCGGTAACAACAGCTTTTGCTTCGTGTTCGATAGCCCATGTGTTGCCATTATCAACATTGGTGTAGTTCCCCAGAAGCGAAGCGCCCGAGCCTTGCAATCCAGGTTTTGATCCCGCAAATAAATAGTTTGGAGAATAATTACTCGCATTGATAATTCTCTCAAAGTTCAAATTGTTTGAACCGTCTAAATGAAGCGGCCATAAACCTCTAAGCATCCCCCCTCCGCCATTCGTTGTCGAAGAGCCGTCATTTGTTTTATCGAACCAAAGAAGGTTTGAATTTGATACGACAACTATATCGCCCGGGTTAATTAAACCGTTTACATCGGTGTTTAACGGATCAGTGGTATTCATACTTCTATCTGCCATCTCAATCAACCAAGCGATTCTGGATTGTTTATCTGTTAAGTTGCCTGGCACTATCACCTGTAAAGTGCTGTTTTTCCAAGTTAAATTCCAGGTTGTCCAACTGGTTGCCGCTTGAACTGCGGGTTGGTTCATGAAAGCAGCAAAGCAAAACATTGAAATCATAAGACTAAAAATTACAGTAAGATTCATCCTCTTTCTGATCTTCTTCGTGCCCATTCTCATATAAGTCATCTCCTAACGAATATTGACATGTAATTTATAAAAGAAACCGCTTACAAATATAATTACATGTTATGTTATTATTTTATTTCAATTATTATTACATGTCAATATGAATTTTAATTTTTATGTCATATCAATAGCAAGGATCCTGAAAGCGGGCAGGAGCTTGATTGACGAATGATCATTTTGGTATCCAGCACCTTTTTGATTACATGTCTCTCATGTTTTTGTTGTCCCTTCATGATCATAAGAGCAGCCTGCTCGCCGATGGCAAAGAACGATTGCTCCACGG
>DASWUO010000465.1:0-3093 GCA_036401615.1 Bacilli bacterium
TGGCCATCTTGGTTACCCGGTAAATATGCCACCAATCATGTCCGGTGGATTCGTTGAACAGTTTCTCTTTCACATAATCACAGGCCTTGTCTAAAATAAATGACGGATCCATTCTATCCCCACTATTCGTTTGTATTCGCAAGATAACCCTTAACTACGGCTTCTTCTATTAATTCTTTCGCAAATTCCCAAAGCTTGTCCGAGCCTTCGCCAATATGTTGATTGAAAGAAAGCACCATGTCTTTAGTAACCCCATGCAACTGCCAGGTTTCACCTTTATTATGAAAATTAAAGAGCATAGGTTGAAGCCTATCAAGGGCAGCCGCATATTTCGACTCATGGGTTTCTTTTGCTTCAAATTCATTCCATAACTCCAAACAATCTGCCCTTTGATCCTGGGGTAATATTCCAAAAATTCGCTCAGCGGCTTTTTCCTCTCTGTCCCTCTTGGTTTCCCGTCCCTTTGTGTCATAAGCAAAAGTGTCGCCGGCGTCAATTTCAACAATATCATGAATCAACAACATTTTAATAATCTTCAATAAATTTAGTTCTTTGGCATTTGCATGTTCTAAAAGTATGACTGCCATGATAGTTAGGTGCCAAGTATGTTCAGCATCATTCTCGTATCTTGAACCATCGATTAATTTTGTTTTTCGAAGGATGTTTTTTAGTTTATCAATTTCAACAATAAATTCAATTTGTTTTATGAGCCGAGAGTTTTCCACTTCTGATTCCTCCGTCTGTTTCTTTAGTAAACTAAGTATACCTGATCTCCGACCTTTATCGTTCCTACTTTTTCAACTTCAACGTACATTCCAAAATTTAAGTTCATGTGCTCTCGCACCTTATCCAATAGAATAGGATCACGTTCCAGAGTACTTGGATCAATTGATATCAATGAACAGCGTTCACATAAGGATATAACGGATAATTCTGCATCACCTATAACCAGTCTCTTGCCAATAAAATCCGCATCTTGCAAATCAAATTCATCAAATAACTTAATATAAAAATTAGCCCTAAACCGGCGATGATCTATTTTCATTCCCCGCACTTGCTCAATCTTATTATGGGACTTATCAGTTATAATCAAAATACTTCCATCATCCATGGCCATAGTTTGTTCGGATAAGGAATTAAAGTGTTCCATTGATATTTTTTGTTTTGAAAAAAGTTGAATTTCCTTCAAAAGTTGATCATCCCATTGGAGTCTCCTTCCATCTGGTGAAGTTACTTTTAATTGCGGATATTCAGAATAGGAATCATTATGCACAATTGCAGCTTGATAACCCAACATCTCGGGAATTTGTCGCGCCGTAACATATCTATACCATCCGTCCTTGGTTTCATCAATAAACGCGTGACTGCGGTCTCCATATATACCGTAAGGTTTGAGCGTGACTTCATCTAATCTCTCCCCGGCAAATGATTTCACAGCATATCGCATGATTTCCCGTATCTCACCAATCGGGTATAAATTCACAGTAACACCCCATTTTCTCTAATCCCTTAGAAAATCTTCTAATTTCATTTTAATTAGCCGTTCCATTTAGTATTTTAACATATGTCAAAATATGTGCACACCAGAAACTTTTATCCCCCTAATATAAACAATCCCCAGGATCACGATCCCGGGGATTGCATATACACTTCGGTAATCTTACTTCGAAAATAACCACATTCTATTGATGGAGTTTCCTTCTCATCCAGAACGCTATACCCATTGCAGATAAAGCACCTCCGACAAGGAGTAAATTATACCATGGTGTAGCCGTATCGGGAAGTTGGCCTCCAGTATCTGTAGGTACAGACACCGTGCACAACCCTAGATCGACTGTCGCTCCGTTATCATTCGGAATAAATTTTGCCCCTACTTTATAAGTCCCTACAGGTATATTTTCTGCAGTATAAGTAATCTCTTCACTACCATTTACTTTATAAATCTTACCGCCAAGATTGAAATTCCAGGTACCTGTTCCCTTTGCGTCATTCGGCAGCATCGCATGAATGATCAAGTTTCCCTTGGAATCCAGTAATACGCTGACTGAGGGAGAAGTACATGCTGCCAAGATTGTTGGAGGAACGGTTGTTACTGCTGGCGTAACAACCGGAATTGGAGTCGGTGTTGCTGTTACTGCCGGCGTATTTGTTGGTGTTGGTGTCGCTGTTGGTACTGCTAAAGCAATACATGCTGCCGGGACGTTAATGCTTGTATTGGCAGCATTAGCTGTAACTTCGGTCTGTGCCAGAACCCTGCCATTAGTCACAGAGTTAGAGCCGACTGTGATAGCTGATTTACTCAATAGGGTTCCCTCTAGCGTGCTGTCTGCTCCAATAGTTGCTACATTGGCTACCCAAAAGATATTGCAGGCTTGGGCCCCTCCGGATAATTGAGTCACCGTGTTTGCCGCCGTAGTAAATGCTCCATCAATTTGGAATATGTAAACCCCGTTGCCGCTAAGTGTCATATTAGACCCAATTGTAACAGCGCCAGTGAATTTGTATACCCCCGGTGTTATTGTTAATCCTCCAAGATCAGATGCGGCTCCGGTAGAATCAGCTGGTTGTGATTCTGCGTTGGTCATG
This sequence comes from Bacilli bacterium, assembly GCA_036401615.1. Taxonomy (GTDB): domain Bacteria; phylum Bacillota; class Bacilli; order Paenibacillales; family DASWUO01; genus DASWUO01. Next base: position 2,587 of record DASWUO010000465.1, read on the forward strand.
GCTGCCATAAAATCCGAAAACGCTGCGGTATATGCCGAATTAGCTACATCTGTGGAGCCGGAAACTACCGCAGTCCCTGTTGCGCCGCCGCTGCCCAGACTGCCTGTTACATTGGTTTGACCAGTGACTGTGGTGGTTGCACCTAAAATGCCATAAGCACTTGCTGTTCCAAGACTAGGTGCTACGCCTACTGCGCCTACAGGCAAAGCGAAAATCGTAAGCGAGAGAATGAGAATAAGTAAGAACGATGTCGATTTATAATATTGGGATCTCACGAGGCACCTCTTCATATATTTTTGGAGTATTCACTCCTTATACATTATTTACCCCAACATATAGATTTTGAATCAAACTTGGATCAAACCTATTACAATCCTGGAATTACAATCTTGGAATTACAGTTTTTTCAACCCGTCTGCCTTCTAAAATCAGTTCCCACTTCTCTTCTTTTATTTCATTATTTGAGAATATTCTATCTCTTACTTTGATAATGCTAAATCCATTTCT
>DASWUO010000466.1:0-7729 GCA_036401615.1 Bacilli bacterium
CGTCCCCTTCTGCTATAACCGGCAGCGCGTATTTCTGGGTAAGTCCGCTTAAAGAAAGGCTGGATTCCGTAGGATCCAACAAATAAGCTGCTAATAACACGTCAAACTCCACACCCTTAAGGGAAATATCCCTCCAATGCAGCGCCAGCTCTGCCCGGTGCACGTCGTACATTTGCTTGCTTATTTTATCATCCGCCAACCAGTCCCTGACCGCCCCGGCATGTTTACTAACCAATATTTCAAAAGGAAGATAATAGCATATGTCGGCAGCAAAAAAAGATAACCCAACCAGGTTGGCGGCGTGCGGGTTGTCTCCGGCTATTTCCACATGCAGGGCTTCAATTGAAGAAAGAGTTTGAATAAAGCGCGGCAGCCCGGCTTCATCTATAATAATACACTCAATGTGTTCCTTGGATACATCTTCATTCGGAGTGCCGGTTAAATTCATTCTCTCCATGATTTGCTTGAACTCCAGCTTGCGGAACAGCTGGGTAAGGGCCGGGGCATCGTGGCCAATAAATTTAATGTCTTCCAGCTTCAGCTCTATCGGGACCTCGCGAAATATCGTAGCTAACACTTTGCTCATCTTGGCGTCTTCCGCGTGTTCGATGATCTTCTCTTTGATCTTGCCTGGTACCTCGTTCGCATGCAGGAGCACTTCTTCAACGGTACCGTATTGCTGGAGCAGCTTTAAAGCCGTTTTCTCCCCTACGCCCGGTATGCCCGGAATATTATCCGAAACGTCCCCCATCAGCCCCTTCAAATCAATGATTTGGTTAGGGATAAGACCGTATCTCTCCTTGATCTGTGCAGGATCATATAATTCAACCTGACTAATTCCCTTAATGGTTAGAGCCACTGTGACGTGATCGGACACAAGCTGAAGCATGTCCTTATCTCCGCTGACGACCACCACTTCCATCTTCTGTTCATCCGCCAACCGGGTTAAGGTGCCAATGATATCATCGGCCTCATAACCATTCAACTCCAGCTGCGAAATGTTAAAGGCTCTTAACAGCTCTCTTAGCACGGGAAATTGCTCGGATAATTCAGGCGGGGTTTTGGCCCGGCCGCCTTTGTATTCCTTGTAGTCCGCATGGCGGAAGGTGATCTTCCCGGCATCAAAAGCAACCAGGAAATGCGTCGGCTTCTGCTCTTCTATTAAGCGAAGCAGAATATTGGTGAAACCCAGAATGGCGTTGGTATGCAGCCCGTTCGAATTGCTAAGCGGCGGCAGCGCAAAAAATGCCCGAAACGCAATGCTATTTCCATCAATCAATAATAACTTTTCCATATTTGCACCCCATTATCAATCCCGGCTGATCACTCAATTAGTCGGTTTAGTCTTTTCCCATCATAGCATACATAAGACAAGTTTTCTTCAAAAAAAAGCAGGCTAAATGTTCCTGTTTCCTATCACGATTCATAACTTATTAAAGAAGGAGATGAACAATTATGAAACAGTATTTTTCACCGGAACAGATTAAGGTTGTTTTTTTCGATATCAATGGAACTTTAATGCGCACAAAAAAATCGGGTGACGAAAGTTTTCTGGCCGCTTTGAATGATTTTACAGGGAGATGGGATCACGAAGAGGCGGATTGGAATCCTCAAGAAGTCTTAACGCAATATAAACAAGAACTAAGAACACAACAAAAAATCCTTTCCGGACACAGCAAAGAAGAAATTCAGAGGGCAAGTCTGCGGCAGACACTTAAGCCTTATCCTTTTGCCATAAACGATGAGTCTGTAAAGGCTTGGATAAGCCGGATACAAAATAAGAGAACAAGCCATTGCGAGCTTCTTCCCCATGTACAAACAACTTTATCCAAATTATCCGGGCATTATAAGCTGGCTGTCATAAGCAACAGCTCTAAAGCAAGCATTATTTCAGCTTTCAAACTTGTGGGTCTTGATCAGCTCATTCCTGCCGAACATATTTGCACCTCGCTAAAGAAGAAGTGGAAAAAGCCGAACACGGCTATCTTTCGTTATGCTTATAAACAAATGGGAGTCTTGCCGAGTCAAGCCATCATGGTAGGGAACTCTTGGAAGAATGATATCATGGGTGCAGCAAAAGCAGGAATGGACGCGGTTTGGCTAAGGGCAACACCGAAGAAGTTAAGTTCACTGAAGCGGGTTGGCGGGAGGAAAATCATCATCATTAAAGAGTTTCAGGAGTTATTGGAACTATTTAAGTGAAGGAGCGAATTCACATATGCGCTTCACCCATCTCACGGGCACAAAAGATGCTGCCTTTGTGGGCTTTGGCAATCTTCTTCAGCGAAGCTGCGGATTGTGATATTTGTTCTGCTGTAATATTGTTACCGCTATGTATGACTATTAAGGATAAAGATATCGTTACACTGTCACTTTCCACTTCATTGCCGTGGCGGTCCTCTACTACACTCCATTCTTCCCCTTCATGAAATACGGTTACACCTTGCTCGAAACGCCTGATGATTTCTTCACACATGATTTCGGTATTCTCCGCTGTAGATATAACAATAAAATCATCGCCCCCGATATGCCCTGTGAAATCATTAGGCTGCCCGCAAACGGAGATTACCTGCTGAAGCACATCTGCTGTGAATTGGATCACTTGATCCCCCTTCTGAAAGCCGAACCGGTCATTAAACCATTTAAAATAATCAAGATCCGCATAGATTACGGAGAATCGGCCTTTGCCCATAAGTTGTTTATTGATTTCACGCTGAATTTGAATATTGCCGGGGAGTCCTGTCAGAGGGCTGGCTACCCTGGCATTTTCCATTCTTTCGTTTGTGATACACTCCAGAATAGAACGTATCGATGCAGCTCCCGCCATCTTGCCTTGTCTTGTAATAATAACAAAGTCATACAGCTTGTTGGTTTCCCGGGACATCGCCATCTGCGCTACTTGTTCCACAGCCAAATTTTCATCAACGATCATAGGATGGGGATCCATGATCTTGTCGACCGTGCGGTTCCAGTATAATGCTATGCCATACTGTTCAGATAGCAGCCGATAGAGCTTCTCTCGCATGATTAAACCTACAGGTATGTCATTCTGTACAACTGCAGTACCTAAAGAATCTTCTTGGTTTTTTATAAAATTGGCAACCTCGGATATGAATGTGTGCTTGGGAATCACATTCACCGGTGCGGATAAGTGGCCGATGGTCAGAACATTTCCATCAAACATATTTGAACGCTTCTGGTCATTGATGAACTCCGCTAATTCCCGCTCCATCTGCTGCATTATCGGATCCGGACGACCCAGCAGATAGCCTTGTGCGTAAGGAATGCCCATACGAATCAACTTTTCTAACTCATCCATTTGCTCTATGCCTTCGGCTATGATATGAATATTCATCTTCTGGGCAAAGGTAATCATCGTTTTTAGAATATTTTCTTTGATCTTATCTTTATGGATATCGCATATTAAGGATCGGTCAATTTTAATAAAATCCGGCTGCAATTCCGCAATCGCCTGCAGGGAAGAATATCCCGCCCCGGCATCGTCGATGGCAATTTGATAGCCCTGATTGCGGTAATGCTCGAGAATTTTCTTGACTGTCGGGAAATCGATAATGGAGCTGCGTTCCGTAATTTCCAAAACCACATTGGTCGGGCTTAAGCCGTATTGCTGCAAAATCGTTTGGGTATGTCCCGTTGTAAACTGGGGATCGTTAATGATATGGGCAGGTATATTAATAAAAATACGTTGATCTTTCTTTAGAAATTGGCAGCCTTGAATCGCTTTCTCCCGGACCATCTTGTCCAACTCATATACACTGCCTTCTTGTTCGGCGAATTCAAATAAGGCAAGCGGCGAATGAAAACAGCTGTCCACAGGCCCTCTGGTTAAGGCTTCATATCCAAATATACCGGCATCATATAAAGAAACAATCGGCTGAAAAACCGTGCTTACTTTTTGATTAGCCAGAATATCATTAAATTCGTGAAGTTCCTTAAGATAAGCCACACTCCCTTTGTATTGTTTGGACACACGAATCGCATGCTTCATGGCAGAATAAACGACCATTCGGATTTTTTGATCAGCCCGGTTTAATAATAAAGATGTCCCCATGTGCAATTGGACTTCGGACAAGATAGGGACTTCGGTTAGCATCCTCTCTTCGATAACAGCCTTGATGACAATAGCCTCTTTCTGTAAAAGCAACTGAGCCTTCTCTACTTCCCTCATTCCTGTTTGAATATAGATAAAAAAATCGTCCTCTAAACTGCTTTGAACGAAGAGTGACAGTTTATTCCCCTGGTATCCGCCAATGGTTTTGCGGATTAATTCAATCAAGCTGCTGCTTATACGGCTGCCGTGCTTATCTTTCATTTCAGAGAACATGGCTATGTCCAGATAAATCAGACCCATGAACCCCTTCTCCATACCGAACTCCAACTTGCCGAATAAATCATCATTATCCACCGTCAGTAGCATCAGCTTATCCCTGCCTTCGACAAGATTTGTCTTGTTTCGACATTGTATCAAGCCTGTGTTAACAACAATCCCGATCGGTGTTAAAATATTGTAAAATCGCGAATAGCCAGTTTTGGATGATAAAGGTATAATATATTTAACACACTTTAAAATAAGGGGATCATGATGAACGATAATTCTAATAATAAGAACAAGGGTAAAAAAAAGGAGTATGTGAGAGAGCAACCAGAGTCCTACGGGGAATTTGAAAGATATGAAATCATCGATCATGTACGTTATGAACTGCAGCCCGCACCGACAGTGACACATCAAAAAATACTTTCATTTCTTCATCACACACTATACAAAACTTGCCACCTGAACGGAATCATTCTATTTGCTCCAGTAGATGTTTATTTAGACGAAGGAAACCTGCTCCAACCTGATCTCATCTTCATTACTAACGATAACATGCATATCGCAAAAGAAGCGCGCATCGAAGGGGCGCCGGATTTGGTTGCTGAGATTTTATCGCCTAGTACCAGCCAGAATGATAAAATACGCAAAAAAGCGCAATATGAGCGCTTTGGAGTGAAGGAGTATTGGGTGGTGGATCCAGTACATCATACGGTAGATCAATTTTTATTGGACAGTGGAAAGTACTTTCTTTATGCTACTCTGGGTGAGGGCGATGTGCTTACATCTACTGAATTTCCATGTATTTCGATAAGTATGAGTGAGCTATTTGGGATTGTTTAATTTCCAAAATTTGCGTGCATTTTCCTTGAAATCATCCAGCAATCTTTCAGAATAGTCGAACACGGCTAGCAGCAATTCCGACATATTGCCGGAAAGAGCCTGCCAATAGTTCATCTGCAAATTTTCATTAGCATATTGAACCAATCTTTTCCGGCTGCCTTTGCGTTTTTTTGTTATCATGGAAGCTTTCTCGACATTCAGAAGAAAACAATTACTGTTTCTTGTAAGGTTCTGTCTCCGACATACCGGCAAACATGATGGGAATGCCAGGTGATGGCTGCACGAGAAGCATAGCTTCCAAGCGCTCGACCGATAACGGTGGACTGAATAAGAAACCTTGCATACCGTCGCACTGCTGTCGCTGGAGAAAATGAATCTGCTCCTGCTTCTCCACACCTTCGGCAATGACGGTCAAGTCCAGATTGTGGGCTATAGCGATAATCGTCGCTACTATGCTGGCATCACGGGTATTCGTTGCGGCTTCCCGGATAAAGGACTGATCGATTTTCAGCTTATCGAGCGGAAATTCCTTCAAATGAGTCAGAGAACTGTAGCCGGTACCGAAATCATCCATGCTGATACGCACGCCCAGCGCCTTTAATTCATACAGAATAGTAACGGCCCGGTTTACATCCATTGTCATGCTTTCCGTAATTTCAAGTTCCAAGTACTGTGGCGATAGCCCTGTCTCATGCAAAATACGACCGACACTGTCTACGATATTTGAGCGCAGAAACTGGTGGACCGAGAGGTTCACCGCTACAGGCACAGGCGAAAGCCCCATTTCCTGCCATGCTTTATTTTGACGGCATGCGGTTCGAATGACCCACTCCCCGATAGGTACAATCAACCCAATTTCCTCGGCAAGCGGAATAAATTGTGCCGGGGAAATTTCGCCCTGCTCCGGATGCCTCCAGCGAATCAAGGCTTCCATGCCCATCCACTCCCCGGTTTGGATATGGATTTGCGGTTGATAGACCAACTCAAACTGTTCCGCAACAAGTGCCTTGCGCAAATCGTTTTCCATCATCATGACATTCCATGAATCCTGGGACATCATCCGATCGTAAAGGTGGTACAAACTGCCGGTTTCTTTAGCGCAGCCCACAGCCATGTGGATGCTTCTCATCAAGGTTTCCAGATCTTTACCGTTATCAGGGTATATAGCAATGCCGATATGCGGGGTAATACGAACCTCGTTCCCCTGCACAACCAGCGGCGCTTTAAAAGCATCACCCATCTTACGCACCATCTCAATCACTTCTTCTGCACCGGAAATGTCCCACAAAAGCAATATAAAATCATGAGTATCCCCCCTTGTCAGTACATCCTGTTGACGCTTGAACCGTCCTAACTGTATGGCGATACACCGCAGCAGAAGATGGCTGAACTTGCGGCCCATCGTTTCATGGATCATTTTCCATCGATCGAAATCAATTTCCAGCAGGGCAAACATATGACCATTTTTTTTCGCTTCAGCCAATGCCGTCAAGCACTTATCCTCAAGATAGTTAAAATTAGGCAGATTTGTTACCTGATCGTGATAGGCCAAGCAGGAAATAAATTCCTCTGATCGTTTACGTTCCGTAATATCCCGGAAGATACACATAATATCTCTTCTTCCTCCGTAAGCAAAACATCGGGCGCTAACTTCAACAGGTATCTTCCCTCCGTCTTTGGATTCCAACAGCCATTCGAATCTTAAGCTGCCTTGCTGTACGATTTGATCGACAACGGTGCAGATTTCGTTCCATTCCTCTTCCGAAAGCTCAGGTTGTATTTGAGGGATCTCCAATATTTGTTCCCTTGAGCAGGACAACAGTTGGCAAAACAACACATTGACTTCCACAACTCTCTTGATCTTTCCATCATCCTGCAGTTCAATAAGAGCAATGCCGTCATTGGCATTTTGAAACAGTTCCCGAAATTGCTGTTCACTGATTTGCCCCCTCGCCTTGGAATCCCAAAGATCAAACAGGTATTTTCTCAGGACAGCATAAATTACGCCCCCTGTTATGATGACGCAAAGCAGCCCTTTAAATATTTCAGGGGCAACAATTTGGTGATGAAACCAGGCATAGAGCAAAAAATCTGAACCCACAATCGACAAGGAACAGACGACAATGTAGGTGATTGTAATTTTGATGCAGGCGGACTTTTCCCGGGACTGCCGAAATGCATTGGGTAATGGCCCCACGAAAACAAAACCTCCCTTCGGATGGTGGTAGAGATACAAAGTCCTCCCGGTAAGGAGGACTTTCCTTGTTCATTCCGGTAACTGGCTGGTGTAACGCACTTGTGTAGAGTGCGGCGTAACCCCTTTAGCTTTGCGGCCTTATTTTTCAATAAGTGTGCCTTTTGTTAGGTTTTTTAAAAATTCTATAATCTCCCGATAGAGCATGCTGCAGGCATGTCCTATTCCTTTTTTCCTCTGGAAACTGCTTAAGTTTATTTCCGACTTTTCTCATTCTATCGAAAAACGATAATTTTCTGCACTATTCTTGTAAAATAGTAGTCGTACAATGTTGTTTATTCGACCTACGAGGAGGAAGC
>DASWUO010000467.1:0-6486 GCA_036401615.1 Bacilli bacterium
GAAGCCATGTGGCATTTGAAGGTAGAAGGATTCGCAGCCTTTGTAACTATGGACTCCCATGGTAACAGCCTGCATGCAGACGTGGAGAAAGATTCCTTGGAGAAACTCGCTTTATTTAAAGAACCGGTTTTCAAATGAACAAAATCCGCATTAGGCTAACTTTGATCTTTATCATGATGATCGGATTCTCCTTAATCGCCGCAGGACTTTATATGGCTGGATTAATGAAGGATTCGCATCTTAATGCGCTGCGGGAAGGAATGGTTCGGGAGGCCCGCATTATTCTGGTCACGATGGATTGGCGTACGGACGGGCCGGAGGAGGAGTTGGTCACTTATTTCAACACCAAAGCCAAGAATCTCAGAGATCCTTCAAATACCCGCATTACCTTCATCCGCGAAGACGGAAAGGTACTAGGAGATTCTGCGGCGGAACCCGGGAATATGGATAACCATGCCGAGAGAGAAGAGATTAAGAGGGCCCGGGTGGAGGGGGTTGGATACTCCATCAGGCACAGTAATTCCATCAACAGCAACTTATTGTATGCGGCGGTTCCCGTTAGAGAAGACAACGATCTGGTCGGTTTTCTGCGATTGGCGGTAAGCCTTGAAGCCGTGGAGGCCAGCACCAATAAGCTGTGGTCGGGTTTAATCATCAGTTTAATCGTTCTGTTGGCTGCCGCCGGTGCGGTGAGTTACCGCATGGCTTATGGTTTAACAAGACCGTTGGAGCAGATTGCGGGGGTAGCCTACCAGATTACCCATATGAATTATAAATCAAGGGTACATCTTCATCGTAAGGACGAAATCGGTCAGTTGGGTTTGGCGATAAACACGATGGCGGACAGCCTGCAATTCCAGATGAACCGGATTCAAGAGGAAGAAAGCCGCCTGAAGAACGTATTGGATAATATGATCAACGGGGTTCTGATGATTGACAGCGGATCGAGGATCGTGTTGATGAATCGATCGGCTGAAGACCTGTTGGGCTTTTCCTTTAAAGAGCTTCAAGGCAAAAAATTCGATGAGGCCAAGCAGCAGTATGAATTCTCCCACATCATACAGCAATGTATTGAGCAGAAGCAGCATATCCGTGAGGAAGTCACTTTTTATTTTCCGGAAGAGCGAACTCTGGAAATCAATCTTGTACCCATCTTCCATGCAGATGGAGACTGGACGGGCATCGTCATCGTATTGCACGATATTTCGGCGATCCGCCGATTGGAGAGAATGAGAAGCGAGTTCGTTGCCAATGTCTCCCATGAGCTTAGGACTCCCATTGCTGCTGTGAAGGGTTTTGCAGAAACCCTCTTGGCCGGTGCTATTGATGATAAAGAAGTAGCCACGCCTTTTTTACAAATCATCTATGATGAAAGTGACCGGTTAAACCGATTGATTGGTGATATTCTCGAATTGTCGAAGATCGAATCGAAGCGGGTACCGCTGTATTTTTCACCGATTCATATGCAAAGCTTTGTAAACAAAACCATTGAAATGATGAGTGCGGAAGCCTCTAATAGAAAAATAAGCCTGGATGCACAGGTAGAGGGCGACATTTATATGGAGGGGGATGAAGATCGGCTGCGGCAAATTTTTATTAATTTACTGGCCAATGGGATCAATTATACTCCTGAAGGCGGATCCATCCGGGTGAAGGTAGAAGCAGTAGATAAGGTGTCTGGTATTGAGACGGAGGACAATGACGACTGGATTCGGATCAAGATTAAAGATACAGGGATAGGTATTCCAAAGAAAGATTTACCCCGCATTTTTGAACGGTTTTATCGTGTAGATAAGGCGCGCTCCCGTGTGTCCGGCGGTACAGGTTTAGGTTTGTCTATTGTAAAGCACTTGGTAGAGCTTCATCATGGTTCTATCCGGGTTGAAAGTCAGGTAGGTTCAGGCACCAGCTTTATCATTGAACTGCCTGTGATTTATAAGTAATGTGCTTCACTCGGATTTCAACCTGTCTTCTTCAGCTGTTTTTTTGATAAAGTGGTAGAATAACAGCAGAAGGATCTGGAGTGACAAGTAAATAGGGTATGAGTAAACCAACTTCCAATTCTTAAATGTGAACATATGGAGATGTAAAAATAACCATTCTACAGCTACGGCTAATAATGAACATAGGAACAGATACAGAAGAATCCAACTCTTTTTGACTTTTATCAAATCGTAAAAATAAATAAACAGATACGAAAATGGAGCTATCATGAAGTAAATCAACAGATCAAACAATTCAAATTTTTTAGAATCATATACATCATAAAGATCAATCGGGCCCGCGGCTAATATTTGGTCCAAAACCATAGAAGCTGCAACCCCGAACGATAATAACAGCAGCACGATTACTTTTGAAAAACGTTTGGGACATAAGAAGACTGCCGTATAACCGATTACGAATGTGATTATGGCCGCCCATTCATTTTCATCAAATTTGAGGGGCAGCGGTAAAGCTTTTGTAAAGAACCAATCTATATACTCATTCATCTCATCAAAGTCCCCTACATTTGTTTTTTTCTAAGCCATGTTTGAGCAAGTAAGCTAATGATAATGATGGCAGTAAATAAAGTAATGGACCACCACAATTCCCACTGGGGACGGCTATAGATTTTAAGAAGTTCTGCCACTTTACCCAGCCCCGTTAGAAGAGCAACCCACAAGAGTATTGCAGTGACTTTGGCAAAACTCGAGTTAAATGCGGTTAACAAATTTAACAGGATTACGATAAGCAGAGGATAGAGGACTACGCCAAGAATGATAAATGAAAGAAAGTGGGGGGTTGATTTGGAGAGGGTGACCCATGCGCCGTTCACATGCAAGACTCCAATATAAACACCATATAAATAATGGAATATAAACCAAACAAAGATCATCTCAAAGACATGAATATGTTTTGGGGTATTTACATAGTAAACTATTGTAAAAAGAGTAAGGCTTAATATAATAACAAGAGACAAGAAAACCACCCTTTATTTATATAATACTTAATATTATATGTAATAATGGGTGTATTATGCAATTATGATTAGGCAATATATCGGCTGATAAGCTCCTGCTTGGAGATAGCAATAATCTTGGGTACCAGATGGTCTGTTCGGGAATTTAATCTTTGTTTCCCTTGAGGATGAAGGACAAGCAGCAATAAACGTAAATAGATTCGTGTAAACAAGGAGAAAACGCCTTTGGGTAAATCGATTACGGTAAAACCAAACTGCGGGGTACCCCGATGAATAAGGGTAATGCCATATAAACCTTTTACATCGTGAAAATCCGGATTGTGCTGCATCAATTGCCTGATTTGCGGCATCAGCTCTTCTGTTCTGCGAATAAGTTGAACCGTAAGATGCATCATAGATCGCGAAGTGGAGCTAAGCTTAAATAACAGTTCATTATCCAAATGAAGTTCTGCTATACGATCGCCTTTACGCAGTTCTCCGCCATCCCCGAAATGAATGACCTGATCTCCTGTATATTGCCTTACTCGAAGCTTGAATAAAGTATTCTTCTCATCAACTGGAACGATACGGAACATAAGTACAAAGGCTTTTTCCCAGAGCAGCCATATGGTAACCAATCCTCTTTTGGATAAACCCATTCTTTGTTTTCTGGTTCTGTATTTATTCTCAATCATTTCGTCAACGCGCAAATATTCAAAACCTTGGATAGTTAAGGTGGAGAGTACCGATTCAAGCGCTTGAAGCATATAGAAGGGCGCGTGGGGAAAAGAGCCAATGTTATCGCAACTGTCGTGGAGAAGGACAACCGAACCATCCCTGATCGAGGCCAACAGCTTTTTCGTAAGTTTCTGCTCATCCCCCTTCAGGTGGCTGCGCCAATCGGAAATCATCACAGACCAGAGAATGATATGGAATTTCTTGCGCATACGGAAATCAAACAGATTGATCATCCCCCAGGGCGGACGATAATAAATAGGGCGATCCCCGGTAATTTGTTCAATGATGTTAGCCGAACGTTCCACCTGTTTGCGAATGACCGACCAGGGTGTAATTAACCAGTTAGAGAGGTGAGTATAGTTATGGACGCCGATTAAATGCCCTTCTTGATGAATCCGGCGGATAATGTCGGGAAAGGCTTCTGCTTTGGAACCAAGCACAAAAAAAGTAGCTTTGATATTGTATTTGAGCAGCAAATCCAACAGCTGCGGAGTGTAAACCGGATCGGGTCCATCATCAAATGTAAAGGCTATTTGACGTTTTTGCCCGTTCCTGTGACCTCTGCGAAAAACACCTATACCAAAAATCCTTGTCAGGATCCACGGAATAAACATATAAAGGGATATAATAATTACCGGTGTCCACAAAAATCGATTGTCCATGATTATCTCACCCCAATTCTATTTTTTCTCTTTATCATTTTGAGGAAAGCTAATTTTCCGGGAAGTTTGCTTTGTTTTATGCGGATGCGTAATTCCGGATGAAGTATGGACTTGGTTTGCAGAATGCTGTCTAATGCCTTAAAGGCCGCTTGCTTATTTTGGATTTGTTTAGCCCGGGTTTTCATGGATAACAAATGGTGAGGATGATCAAATAAATAATTTAATTTAACGGATAGGTCTTCTTCATGCCTAACTTGAAGGGCGGCTCCCGATTCGACCAAAAAATCGGCATTGTCTTGTTCTTGTCCGGGATGCGAGGGGTTCAGCAGCATGGGAAGCTCAAGGGTAATCGCCTCCGAGATAGTTACACCGCCAGGTTTAGTAATGATGAGGTCGGAGAGAGCCATAAATTCATGTACATGATGGACGTATCCGGTAATGAAGATTTTATGTTTTGAAGAACCCAATTCTTCTGTTAGCTTCTCCTTAAGCTTGGCATTATGGCCGCATACAATGATAAATTGTTTTCTCTTAAGCAGTTTGTCCGATAAGAGAAGCTTGGATAATCCATCCCCCATCATACCATAACCGCCGCCCATGACCATAATAATAGGTATATTGGGGTCAAGGCCATGTTTCTCACAAAGCTGCAGCCGGTCATAGCTCTGATCAAATGGGGAACGCACCGGAATACCGGTCACGGAAATTTGTTTATCCGGAATATGTAAGTTTAGTAATCCTGCTCTTACCCGGTTGGAACCAACAATATAGCGATCCGTAAAGGGGTGAACCCAATAATTATGATCGGTATGGTCTGTTATCACAGTTATAGTAGGCAAGGAACTTAGACCGTTGGCTTTTAACCGGGACATGGCGGCTGCGGCGATGGGAAAGGTACTGACCACGACAGTGGGTTGGATTTCCCCCAGCAGTTTTATTAATGGGCCAAATCCGTAAAATCTAAGCTTTTTAAATAAAAAGGAAAGTGAGTTGGGTTTTCGTGTTTTGGTATATAAATAACCATACACCGAAGGGAATGTTTTTAATCCTTGGATGTATAAACGTGTCCCGGCCATATGGAAACTGGGGTAGATCAGCTGCAGAAAATCAATAACCACAACCTCAGTATCGGGTCGTGCTAATTGGGAAGCTTCCAGGATAGCATTAGCCGCTTGTTTATGTCCTTCGCCCAAGTCACCTGAGAGTATTAAGATTTTGTGTTTTCGATCTGCCTGCATTCGTTTTTCTTCACCCCGCCCAACAATGGTTTCTCTAACATAATCATACTACATGCAGGATAATTAGCTATAGGGCCAATTATGAAGATTTCCTTAAATTTTAAAATATATATAAAAGATGCGGGTTCATTTCCGCATCCTTAGAGTGGTTTATTCGGTTGTAAAATATGTGTTAATTCCGAACTTTTATTCCTTGATATACCAGGGGAAAACCGTCACCAACAATGATTTCGCCGGGCTTTACAGAAATGTGGGACTCCATGGGATGGGAACCGGTAGGCTCATACCGGGTATGTCCCGGCATATAATGAACCGCGATGGCCCGGCGTTTTCTCCCGGATTTATTGTGCGGGCTGCCGTGCCAGGTTAAACAGTGGTGATACCCCACTTGGCCTTTCTTGATTTCAAAAGGGACGGATTCAACTTTGGCCCCATTAGGTAACAGTTCAGGTTGTTTATGATAAGCTTTAAACTCAGGTGTGCTTGCAAGATATAAGCTTTGGTCTCCCCACTTATGACTGCCCGGAACCATCCACATGCAGCCGTTTTCGATGACGGCATCGTCAAGAGCTACCCATGCGCTGACAAGATCCGCAGGTTGTATTATTGGCCAAGACGGGTGATCCTGATGCCAAGCCGTTGGCCCGCCGGTAACGGGTGGTTTGTATTGGATTTGGTCGTGCCAAATTCTCAGTTCATGGGAACCCGATAATTGGGCAACTTCTTCACATAGTTTACGGTTGCCTGCATGTTGCAGGAAAGCGTCACTTGCCATCCAAATGTTCACGATCTGTACGACGGTTGCTGTGTGGGACATGGACATGCCATATTCGGAGTCGCCTTCAAGAAGATTTCGGTTCAGGACCGGTTTTTTAACCGATTTGCCCGACATGACCAAATCTAATTCTTC
>DASWUO010000468.1:0-9855 GCA_036401615.1 Bacilli bacterium
TTCTCCGTGGAATCCGTGTTGTCTTTATCGAAAGTATTACGAATATATTCGTCGTCACCGAGCAATTCAACGATTTCCGCATCTGTCCCATAACCTAAAGCCCTTAATAGAACAGTCACTGGAATTTTTCTGGTGCGGTCAATTCGTACATAAATAATGTCCTTGGCGTCTGTTTCCAGCTCCAGCCAGGCCCCACGATTAGGAATTACGGTTGCTGTGTAATTCTTCTTGCCGTTCTTATCGACCTTTGTGCTAAAATAAACGCTTGGAGAACGCACTAATTGGCTGACAATTACCCGTTCTGCACCATTAATAATAAAGGTGCCCGTATCCGTCATGATTGGGAAATCACCCATGAACACTTCTTGTTCCTTAACTTCGCCGGTTTCCTTATTGATCAACCGAACTTTTACCCGTAAAGGCGCTGCATAAGTAACATCGCGCTCTTTGGCGTCATCGACAGTATATTTAGGCTCTCCTAAATTGTAATCGATAAATTCCAACACTAAATTGCCTGTGAAATCTTGAATTGGGGAGATATCCTTGAACATCTCGCGCAATCCTTCTTCCATAAACCATTCGTAGGACTTCTGTTGAATTTCAATCAGGTTGGGAATACCTAGCACTTCTTCGATCCTTGAATAACTTCTTCTTGTTCGTCTACCAAATTCAATCATTTGACCAGCCAAATTTTATTCACCCCTCATGTTGTATGACAAATAAAATTTAAATAAACCCATAACAAGAAAATCCCCTATGGAAGCCATTCAGCGTTCTACTAGGACCCGAATCCTTCTGCAGGGGAAGATTTCTAATAATAGCAAATACTGTATATATAAACATATACAAAGTAGGCTTGCCTTAAATTTTAACATTCATACCTCTTGTTAAAATCTTATATTAGAAATAAAAAACTTGACATTTAAAAATAGGGAAAACTAATGAGGCCCCTAATACTGACATTTTATAATGATATCACATAGGAAAAATGAAGTCAACAAATATTTACCAAGTTTTTTGTTTATTTTGTTGCTTTAAAAATTCTATATCCTTTATCTTTGCAAACTTCCTCTACTTTTGTGAAAATGGTTTGTAATTTTTCAAAAGCTGAAGGAGCTCCTTGTTTCTTCTGAATGACTACCCACAATTCTCCATCTGCCGACAATCGGTTAAAGGATTCCGTAAATATATGGTGAACCACGTCTTTGCCTGCCCTGATAGGAGGATTTGTCAAAATATGCGTAAAGGATTCCGCCGGCACTTGTTCAAATAGATCACTTATTATAAAAGTGACATTGCCAATCTCGTTTAACTCCGCATTTTCCTTGGCCAATTGAATGGCTCTTTCATTAATATCAATCATCGTCACTTTACCGTGATCCGCAAGCTTAGCTGCACTTAATCCAATGGGGCCATACCCGCAGCCTACATCCAGTACAGAAGCCCAATTGGGGATTACCATATATTTAATTAACAGCATGCTGCCGTAATCTATTTTACTTTTCGAAAACACACCTGAATCTGTAATGAATTTAAACTTATGATCTCTTAAGGTCACTTCTATATACCTGCGGTGATGTGCCGATGATTGGTTTTTGGAATAATAATGCTCCGACATAACGAACCTCCAAATCAAGTCACTTATAATAGAAAGAACCCCCTGAAGAGTGCTTCAAGGGGAGTTTGCCTGTTGGGTTCTTATTTCACTTCTACTGAAGCTCCAGCTGCTTCAAGCTTAGCTTTAACGCCCTCGGCTTCTTCTTTGTTCACTTTTTCTTTTACTGCTTTTGGTGCTGCATCTACAAGGTCTTTAGCTTCTTTTAAGCCTAAAGCAGTAATTTCACGTACTACTTTGATAACGTTGATCTTTGAAGCGCCAGCGCTTGTAAGAATAACATCGAATTCTGTTTGCTCTTCCACTTCAGCAACAGCAGCGGTTCCGCCGCCAGCTGCCACAGGAGCTGCTGCAGTTACTCCGAATTCTGTTTCAATTGCTTTTACTAAATCATTTAATTCCAAGATGGTCATTGTCTTAATCGCTTCTAAAATTTCTACATTACTCATTGATTAAACCTCCATAGGATTATATTATTTTCTTAAGCTTGGGCTTCTTGTTTCTCTGCAACTGCTTTAACAGCTAGAGCAAAATTGCGTATTGGTGCTTGTAAAACGCTAAGCAGCATGGAAAGCATACCTTCTCTGGAAGGAAGATCCGCAAGTGCTTTAATCTGTGCATAATCCACTACTTTACCTTCAACAATGCCTGCTTTCACTTTCAAGGCATCATTCTTTTTTGCAAAATCGGTTAGGATTTTGGCTGGAGCTACGATTTCTGTTTTACTGAAAGCTATAGCTGTCGGTCCAACAAGATGAACATCCAAATCCGTCATATTCGCAGCTGCAGTAGCCCGCCTTGCCAGTGTGTTCTTGATCACTTGGAATTCAATACCTGCTTCCCGCAGTGTTTTGCGGAGTTGGGTAACTTGAGCGACATTCAATCCACGATAATCTGCAACGATGGTGCATGAGCTGCTTCTCAACTTATCACTCACATCCGTTATGACGGCTTGTTTCTCTTCACGTACTTTAACATTTGCCATTTGTACACCTCCTAAAATCTGATTCTCTATAATAGAAAAGCCCTCGTAGACGCACGAGGGCTTGATTAAAAATGCGAAGCTCAGACACAAGAGCTGCAAATTTTATCATAATACCTCGGCGGGATTTAAGCTGCTAAGCAGCACCTGCTGTCTATGGTTGCATATTATATTTAGTTTAAACTTGCTGCAATTACCTGAAGGATTGAAGATTTACTCTCACACTAGGTCCCATTGTAGAAGATAATGCAATGTTCCGCAAGTATACTCCTTTGGAGGATGCTGGTTTCGCTCTTGTAAGAGCGTCAATCAAAGCCCGGAAATTTTCGCTTAGCTTAGTTTCATCAAAGGAAACCTTACCGATTGGCGCATGAATTTGTCCGGCCTTATCCAGCCTGAATTCAATCTTACCTGCTTTAATTTCTTGGACAGCTTTGGTCACATCGAAGGTCACGGTTCCTGCTTTCGGGTTAGGCATAAGTCCCTTACCACCAAGTAAACGACCCAACTTACCCACTTCACTCATCATATCGGGTGTAGCTACGCAAACATCAAAATCAAACCAGCCTTGTTGAATCTTGTTGATCAAATCTTGATCCCCTACGAAATCCGCCCCGGCTAACTCAGCTTCTTTAGCTTTATCCCCTTTAGCGAATACAAGAACACGTTTCGTTTTACCTGTGCCATGCGGCAACACCACTACACCCCGCACCGCTTGATCTTGTTTCTTGGAATCAACACCAAGACGAACTGCTGCTTCTACGGACTCATCAAACTTGGCAGTAGCTGTTTTCTTAACTAAAGCTATAGCCTCTGCAGGCTCATAGCTTGCTTCAGCATCAACTAACTTCACTGCTTCTAAATACTTCTTACCATGCTTAGCCATTTTACTTCCTCCTTAAATGTGGTTTTAGCGGATGATCCTCCCACGGATTAATCGAAATTAATCTACTATTGAAATTCCCATGCTTCTTGCAGTTCCGGCAATCATACGTTCAGCAGCTTCTACGGAAGCCGCATTCAGGTCGGGCATCTTCTGTATAGCAATATCACGGACTGTAGCTTTATTAACCGTGGCTACTTTCTTCTTATTCGGTTCACCGGATCCCTTCGGAATACCCGCAGCAACACGCAATAAAACTGCAGCTGGCGGTGTTTTCAGGATAAAGGTGAATGAACGGTCTTCAAAAACAGAAATCTCTACCGGGATGATTAGTCCAGGCTGATCTGCCGTACGGGCGTTGAACTCTTTACAGAACGCCATAATGTTAACCCCTGCTTGACCTAGCGCAGGTCCAACCGGCGGTGCCGGGTTTGCCTTGCCTCCGGGAATTTGCAGCTTTACTACTTTGATTACTTTCTTTGCCATGGTAGTTACCTCCTGCGTGCATAATGTGGTAGAACGGGATGTTTCCCTCCCACTGAATCCTTTATAACTTTTCCACTTGAGTGAAATCCAACTCCAGCGGGGTCTCTCTGCCAAACATGTTGACATGTACTTTAACTTTACTCTTGTCCACCAGAATTTCCTCTATGGAGCCTACGAAGTTGGCAAAAGGACCCACCTTAACGCGGACTGTTTCCTTAAGGTCAAACTCAATCCTTGGTTTAGGCGCTTGAATACCCATGTGTTTCAGGATACCCTCGGCTTCCTCCGGCAAGAGAGCCGTAGGTTTGGAACCTGCTCCAGTTGATCCGACAAAACCTGTAACCCCTGGTGTATTACGTACTACATACCATGAATCATCCGTTTGTATCATTTCAACCAGAACATAACCGGGATAAACTTTACGCATGACTGTTTTCTTCTTGCCGTCTTTGTTAACGATTTCTTCCTCCATGGGAACAAGCACCCGAAAAATCTTATCGGTCATATCCATGGATTCTACACGTTTCTCTAAGTTGGCTTTCACCTTATTCTCATAACCGGAATAAGTGTGAACGACGTACCAATGCTTTTCCATTTCCGTACTATTCATCTTTAGGACCTACCTTTATTGAAAAAACACGCGTAACAATTCTGAAATGCCTAAATCGAGAATGACAAAATAAATCGTAACAAAAACAACGGTGCAAATAACGACGATCGTATAACTGGTCAATTCTTTACGATTAGGCCATTTGACTTTCTTCAATTCTATCCAGCTGTCTACAAAAAAAGAAAACGTAGAAGCCAAACTGGTTTTCATTCTACCTAATAAAGCCACAATTACACCTCCAGAAGACTACCTTGTTTCGCGATGAGCCACATGCAAGTTACAAAACTTGCAAAATTTCTTCATCTCAATGCGGTCGGGATTGTTACGTTTATTCTTATTCGATGTATAGTTTCTGTTTTTGCAGCTTGTGCAAGCTAATGTAATGATTGTCCGCATGATGTCACCTCCCGGGAAACCTTCTTTTAATTTGAGAGGGTTTAAGCCCAAATGTGAGAAGAGTTTATAATCAACCCAAATATGAGTCATATCAGGGTCACCTAAAATACTTTAGCACAACGGGTTTTTCATGTCAAGAAAAGAAAAAACATCCAATGGTTATGGATGCCTGCACTCTATTTAATCAAATCGCGAACTTCCAGATATCGTTCCAATTTCCGTTTCACCCTCTGCAATGCGTTATCGATCGATTTGACATGTCTCGCTAAGTCCACCGCAATCTCTTGATAAGACCGTCCATCCAAATAAAGCATAAGAACCCTGCGCTCTAACACACTCAAGATTTCACCCATCTTATCTTCTAAACCGCTAAACTCTTCTTTATTAATAACAAGTTCTTCGGGATCAGTCACTTTGGAGCCGCAGATGACATCAAGCAAGGTTCGGTCTGAGTCTTCGTCATAAATAGGCTTGTCCAAAGAAACATAGGAATTTAACGGAATATGCTTCTGTCGGGTAGCTGTCTTAATTGCGGTAATGATTTGCCGGGTTATACATAACTCTGCAAATGCTTTGAAAGAAGCTAACTTATCCCCGCGGAAGTCACGAATCGACTTGTACAGCCCGATCATGCCTTCTTGTACGATATCTTCGCGGTCCGCACCAATGAGAAAGTAGGATCTCGCCTTGGCGCGCACAAAATTTTTATACTTATTAATCAAATACTCCAATGCTTCGCTGCTGCCATCCCGGACGTTTTCAACAATGTCTTCATCTGTCTTGAGGTCATACTCGATCATTCTAAGTTCATTGAGGTCGACACTCACTCCATAATCCCTCCGGCCTGCTGCTACGCTGTTGTAAACCCACATAGAATAGGATAAGTATACATTATGTAATCTATTATCGTCAACAAGTTGTAAATAAGCAGGACGCCAAGGAACTGGTTATTTATCAACAAGTTGTAAATAAGGATGAGTCGGTAAAATCCTTATTTATCAACTAAGTTGGAAGCGGTTCGTTATTTTCCGCGGCGCCATTTTTCAAAAATATCCTTCATGTCTGAACTCAACTTGATGTCAAAGGCATTGCGGCGGACAGGTCGGCTATTGCTGATCTGACTGCGGATTTCCTTGCGGCTCTCCTCCATATTATGCAGCAGCTCCCTTGCAGCGAGACGCAGGGCGCCTTTCCCGAAGGTCACATGCTGCTCTACACTATCGGAAGTAGCCACATAGATTCTTACCCTGCGGCTGGAAAGTTCCGTAACCAATCTTTCAATGCACTCATCTGCTGTTTCCTTCTCCCGGGTATAGAGGATATCCAGCTTGCTTTGTTTATATTTACCTCCGAGACCTTGCACTTGATGGGCATCGAAGATCACCGTTACATGCATTCCGGAATACGCCTTATAATCTGCCAGCATTTCAATTAATTTATCCCTGGCTTCTTCCAAATTGATTTCTTTCAGCTTAATCAATTCAGGCCAAGAGCCAATGATGTTGTAACCGTCTACTATCAGATACTCATCCATGGCGGGTTAATTGCCGCTGTCTAACCGCTTCATACATCAGCACGCCGGCAGCCACGGAGGCATTAAGGGATTGGATATTCCCAAGCATAGGCAGTTTGATTAAAAAGTCACATTTCTCCTTAATCAGCCTGCCAATGCCTTTACCTTCGTTGCCAATGACAATGGCCAAAGGCAGATTGAGGTTCGATTGATAGACACTTTGCTTAGCCGACCCGTCTGCTCCGGCAATCCAAACCCCTTGCTCCTTCAGCAGCTCTATGGTTTGCGCAATGTTGGTCACACGGGCAACCGGCACGTATTCGACAGCTCCTGCAGAGACCTTCGACACCGTTGCAGTTAATCCGACAGACCGCCGCTTGGGAATAATCACACCGTGAACCCCCGTGCAGTCTGCTGTTCTTAAGATCGAACCCAAATTATGCGGATCTTCGATCTCATCCAGGATAAGGATAAACGGATCCTCGTTTTTAGTTTTAGCCGCTGCCAGAATATCCTCGATCTCCACATATTCATAAGCCGCTGCCTGCGCGATCACCCCTTGATGCTGGGAATGGTTGACCAGCTGGTCGAGCTTTCTTTTATCAACAAATTGTACAAGAACCCCGCTTTTTTTGGCCTCTTCCACAATAGGTTGGGTTAAGGAAGCCTGTGAATTGTCGGCGATTAGGATTTTGTTAATGGTATGGCCTGATCTTAGCGCCTCCAACACGGAATGTTTTCCCGCGATCCATTCTTCTTCCATGACTTAAACCTCCCGCTCCTTTAAAGTGACCAAATCCAACAAATACCGCAATCGTTCGTTCTGCTGCTTGTAGTAGAGGTACCCGACCAAACACTCAAATCCCGTGCTGTGCCGGTACTCCAAGATGTCGGCGTTCTTCGCAGTCGTTCCCGACTTGGCATTCCTGCCTCTTCTCGCCATGTTCAGTTCCTCTTCTGTCAGAAGAGGGATCCACACCTTCAACGCTTGGGCTTGCGCTTTGGCCGAGACATATTGGGTGGCCTGTTTATGCAGATGGTGGGGTCGGTGGTTGGGCAGCGAGATGAGATATTGCCGGATGTACATCTCATGTACTGCGTCTCCAATATAGGCTAAAGCAAGAGGGCTCAGACGGCCCGGGTCGTCCGGAGTATAGGCAAATAACAAAGGATCCATGGATGAGCCGCTCATTTGCGGCGCCAGCGAATGCCTTGCGGAGTATCTTCAAGCACAATGCCCTTCGCGATTAGAATATCCCTTATTTCATCGGCACGCGCCCAATTTTTCGCTGACCGGCTTTCGATTCTCTCGGCAATTAACTTTTCAATTTGGTCATCCAACAGATCTTCTTTCTGTTCTTCTATTATGCCCAATATGGCATTCATATCTTGAAAAATCCGCAAGATGTATGTCAAGGTAGATAAATTGGCCTCGGCTTTCTGCAAATATTGATTCGTTTCGCTGACCAAATCAAATATGGCTGTAATGGCATCGGGTGTATTGAAGTCATCTTCCATTTTGAAATGAAATTGTTTAACAATCGCTGATGAATGGGTTATTACGGATGGATCAATAACGCCTTCTTCCGAACTGCTGCTGATCCGGTGCTTCAGGCTGGCAAGGCAATTCTCGATCCGGCCCAAGCTGTTCTCCGCTTGGTTTAAAGCCTCATCACTAAAATTCAACGGATTCCTGTAGTGGGTGGAAAGGATAAAAAACCGCAGCAGCACCGATCGGGTGTTTTTCAATAGGGTATTCACATTAATACCGTTGCCTGCGGACTTGGCCATCTTCTCATTATTAATATGAATGTAGCCATTATGCATCCAATACTTGGCCAGCGGCCGGCCGCTCAGCGCTTCGGATTGGGCTGCTTCACACTCATGGTGAGGGAAAACCAGATCATGCCCGCCTCCATGGATATCAATCGTTTCCCCCAGATATTTCTTCGCCATAGCCGAGCATTCGATATGCCAACCCGGCCGGCCTTCCCCCCAGGGGCTGGTCCAACAAATTTCATCGGGCTTCGCGCTCTTCCACAACACAAAGTCCCGTACATTCGCCTTACGTTCATCCACATCTACACGAATGCCCAACTGCAGCTCGTCTATATTTTGCTGGGACAAGCTGCCATATCCCGGATATCGGTCCGTATGAAAATAAACATTGCCCTCACTGGTATACGCATACCCTTTATGAATCAATCCCACAATAAATTCAATAATTTCTGGCAGATTCTCTGTGACCCTCGGATGAATGGTTGCGGCTTCAATGCCTAATCCTTCCGCATCTTCATAGTAAGCGCGAATAAACGTATCGGCCACCTCAAGAACGCTTGAGTTCATCTCAGCCGCTTTGCGAATTAATTTATCATCCACATCCGTAAAATTCACGACATACTTCACATCGTACCCGATCATCCGCAAATATCTTCGGGCCACATCAAAAAAAATCAAAGGCCGCGCATTCCCGATATGAATATAGTTATACACCGTCGGCCCGCATACATACATGCTAACTTTGCCTGGGACCATCGGTTGAAAAATTTCTTTGGTTCTGGTTAAAGTATTATATATTTTTAATGTCATGCTCTACTTTCCCGCCGTTCCTCTGTAATCTGTCGACTTCTTCCTTAAGCTCTTGAATTTGCGCCTCCAGCTTCTTGCATACGTCAATCACCGGATCAGACAAGTTAACGTGAGTATGGTCCAAACGGTCGATTCTTACTCCATCGCGTCTGACGACTCTTCCTGGAATGCCCACAACTGTGCAAAAAGGAGGTACTTCCTGCAGAACTACAGAATTCGCACCAATAATGGAATTATCGCCTACTTTGATCGAACCTAAAACCTTGGCTCCCGCTCCAATCACAACCTTATTGCCTATAGTGGGATGCCGTTTTCCTTTTTCCTTCCCCGTTCCACCTAAGGTAGACCCGTGGTAAAGCACAACATCATCGCCAATCTCGCAGGTTTCGCCAATAACAACACCCATGCCATGATCTATAAAAAACCTTCGGCCAATCACAGCACCGGGATGAATTTCAATACCCGTAATAAACCGGCTGGTTTGCGAAAGCGTTCGGGCTAAAGTAAACCACTCGGCCTTATAAAACCAATGGGCAATACGATGCCACCACAGGGCATGCAGCCCCGAATAGGTAAACATCACTTCGAACACACTGCGGGCCGCAGGGTCGTTCTCGAAAACCGCAGCGATATCTTCCTTCATCCTGTGTAACCAGTTCCCTGACATGCCGTTATCCCCTTATACAATGTGTTCAAAAAGTGGAGCTTCGTGAGAAGAGACGTGCCTACGGCATCTGTTGAAATTGTGTTCTCTTTAATTAGAAGGTTACAACACAATTTC
>DASWUO010000469.1:0-4481 GCA_036401615.1 Bacilli bacterium
TGTCGATCCATACACATTCAGCTATTTATTACATCAAAAGTTAGAAGGCAGCCCTACAGCAAACTCAATAATGTTAAAGGTTGATGTTCCTGATATGATGATTGCCGGTGAAGATTATCCGGTTGAAGTTACAGTAAGAAATATGGGGCAATGGTGGTGGACAAAAGGAGAATATGATAGGTTGGGATCTCCTTCACCCAATCAGTTTGTGTGGAAAAACTTCGCTGATGGCGGATATAGCAACAATGTAACTGATCAGAGGGCGTTTCTGTCAGATTCTGACTGGATAGCATCTATGGGTATTAAAAAGTTCAAGTTTACCGTACAAGCGCCTGCAGCTACAGGAAACTTTACGTTTGCGGCACAGATGATTCGAGATCTGTACGGATATCAAGGGCAATTATATAGTAAGACCGTACAAGTGATTGCCCGTCCTGGAAATGGGGCGCAAATTGTATCGATTAGCGCTCCCGATACGGCGGCTGAAGGGGCTTCGATTCCTGTGACCATTACTATGAAAAATATCGGAACTAACACATGGACGGCAGCAAACAATTTCAAATTGGGCACTTTTCCGAAGTTTTTATTAGCCACTGATCTATCTGCAGTAAACGATTATGTGTGGACAAATTTTAGCAATGGCGGTGATAATAGTGGTGGCGCACAAAATCAAAGGGCTTATCTCGGAAGCAGCGAATCAATAGCAACCGGTCAAACGAAGCAGTTTTCATTTAACATCACCGTACCGAATCAACGGGGGACGTATTCCCTTGCAGCAAGAATGGTGCAAGAGTTAGTGGCTTGGTTTGGGGATACCGCAGTGAAAGATATCCGCGTGGGACCTTCCAGTGCCGTTTCGCTGGATGCGGCTTTGGTTGAAGGGGCTGTACCTATTCATCTTGCACCAGATGAAACTACGGAAGTAGCTGTTACAGTGAAGAATGTAGGGACATCCACTTGGACCCGGAGTTCTAACATCGTACTGGCGAGCACTTCCTCAAACCAAGTGGTATGGAGCAATTTCCGGGACGGAGGCAGCAGTACTTCTGTTACGGATCAAAAGGCTTTGCTGTCAACGACAGATTCGATCGGTTCGGAACAAAGCAAAACATTTTCATTTAAGATTCAGGCACCCTCCGCACAAGGGAATTATACGGTTTCTGCAAGAATGAAGACGGACGGAGGCGCTGAGTTCGGAGACACATATACATGGACGATTAAGGTGGTTGGAAGCAAAAACGCCGAGTTGGCCAGCTCAAAAATACCAACTACAATGACTGCCGGGTCTACACAACGAGTCAAGATTGAAGTGCGTAATACGGGTACATTGAACTGGTACAACAGCGATATGGTTCGATTAGGAACACACCCTGCACTAAACAATCAATTCCAATTCGGCGGATTCTACCCGAATGGTGGATACAGTAACAGTATCACAGACCAACGTGTGTTTATTAATCCTAATATTCAAATATTACGCGGCAAGCCTTATGATTTTGATTTTAGTATTACGGCTCCGACTGCCACGGGAACCTATAAGCTCTCTGTGCAGATGATTCATGACGGTGTAGCAGCTTTCGGCCCCGCGATGGAATGGAACATTCAAGTTGTGAGCGGGTATCAAAAAACGATAAACGCCGGTGCCGCAACGAACTTTACGGATACGTACGGTCAGGTTTGGCTGGCTGACCAAGCTTATAGCACTTCGAACGGGTGGGGATATACCGGAACCAGCAGCGCTGTATCCACACCGAACACCATCACAGTTTATGACGATTCAAACCCCGATACGCAAGAAAATAACATGAATATATCCCAGACCGCGAGACAAGGGACGAGTTTTGAATACAAGTTTGATGTTTCCAATGGGACGTATAGAGTAGAGCTGTCTTTAGCGGAATTTATTAAGACAGCTGATGCCCAGCGCAAATTCAGCATTTCTGCGGAAGGCAAGCGAGTCGTCCAAGACTATGATCCTTACTTGCTATTGGGCGGCGCCAACAAAGGCAGGGATATCGCACTTAAAGAAGTCACGGTGAGTGACGGCCAATTAAATCTGCAATTTAGCTCTTCAATTGATCAAGCATTGATTAATGCCATCAAAGTCGTACGGCTTAGATAAAGAGAAAAGAGAGTTTTTGGTTAAAGTATTAGTGAGTAAAGTTTCCGGCGTGAAGCACACCTCGGATTTGGATCTGACGGTCTGACCTAGGTGTGCTTTTTTGTGTTCTTCAAATTCTATTGCTAAAATCTGATTATTTATTATACATGCACCTGCTTAGCTGTAGTTGAGGCAGTTGATTTTCGCACAATAAGTTTAGTCGGCAGCAAGATCTTTCTGCGCTCCTGTTTAGGGTTATCGATGATAGAAACGAGCAGTCTTGCTGCTTCTTTACCGAGTTCTTTCTCTTGTTGGCTTACGCAGGTTGGGGGGATACTGGATAGCGCCGATAGTTCATAGTTATCGAAAAAAACGACTGATAAATCATCAGGCACACGAATTCCTATCTCAGTAGCTGCTTCAATGATGGTTAATCCTACCGCAGAATTAATCGCAAATACAGCCGTCATATCCGGATTTTTCTTAAGAAAGGATTGCATTTCATGTTTCACCAATTCGTCCGGAATCCCTTCATGTAAGATGGTATTTACCTGCTCATTATCGAAATGTACAAGGCGAAGGCTGTGGTCTATGTGGATGTTATGGTCAGCCAATGCTTTTTCGTAACCGGTCAATCGATCTTCTATACTGGTCGTACCTTGATAAGCTGTTGAAATAAATCCGATCCTTGTATGACCTAATGAAACAAGATGAGAAGTTGCTTCACGCGCGCCTTCCACATTATCCGAACAAACACAGTTTGTTTCAATTCCCCGTAAATAACGATCCACTACAACAAGCGGAAATTCACTTAACGTTAATCGCAAAATTTCCTCGCTGTAAGTTTCCCCTTCCACTGGAAAAATGATGATGCCTTTTACCCCGAGTTGGATCACTTCACGCAGCATCTCTTTTTCGGTTTCCTGAGAATCGTGAGTTCTGCAAAATAACAGACGATAGCCTTGTTTCGACAATTCACTTTCAACGCCGCTAAGCAATTGAGCTGTAAACATGTTATCCAGACGAGGCATGAGGTAAGCTATCAATGGCTTGCTTTTATTGTTAGTTGGTTCTGAACGATAAATAAGCGGTTCACCGGAAATGTCTGGAGATACAAAGGAGCCTTTGCCCTGCACGCGGAAAATCAATCCTTCCTCAATAAGTTCGGACAGCGCATTCTTCACGGTAATTCGGCTGACTCCGAATTGGCTGGCAAACTCGTTCTCGGATGGAATCCTGTCGTTAGGAAGACATACTTTTTGTGTAATTTGATCGTGGACATACTTGCGGATCTGCGTGTAAAGCGGAATTCGTTGTGAGGATTTAGCCATGGCTTGATTCACTCCTAAAATCTAAAAAATAAGTATATAACAAATATATAACTTGTTAATCGAGTTGTACAGAGGTTTTTTAATTGATTTACAGCTTTTTAAAATAGTGATATTATTCATTATAACCAAATATACATCTATATAGGTTGTTGTGTTATCATGACGGGGGTGAATCTGCACAGTGGAGAAGAAAATTGTTCACATCATTTCGCATACCCATTGGGATCGGGAATGGTATATGCCTTTTGAGAAATTTCGCATGCGATTGGTAGATTTGATAGACCGCACCCTTGATCTGCTGGAATCTAAGGATAGTGATTTTAGTTTTTTTCACTTGGACGGACATGTTCTGCTGGTCGACGACTACTTGGAAATTCGTCCTGGGCAGGAGACAAGAATTCGCAAGTTAATTGAATCTAACAAACTATTCATAGGTCCATGGTACGTGCTGCAAGATGCGTTTTTAACGAGCGGTGAGGCGCAAATTCGGAATTTGCAGATGGGAATTCATCGTGCCGAGCAATTGGGAGGCGCAACAAAAGTCGGGTATTTCCCGGATACGTTTGGTAATATTTCGCAATCGGCACAACTGCTTCGGGGATTTGAAATCGATACTGCTGTATTTGGTAGAGGGATAAATTCCATCGCCGAAAACAACACAGTAGTGAATGAGCAAAACTCAGGCTATCACTCGGAATTATGGTGGGAATCGCCGGATGGATCAAGGGTGTTATCCGTATTTTTAGCCAATTGGTATCATAATGGAATGGAATTGCCGACAGATGCCGGTCGCGCCGCTGAACGGGCAAAGGCGGTGCTTGAAAATGTCGAAAAGTATGCAACGACGCAGCATCTGCTACTGATGAACGGCTGCGACCACCAGCCTGTGCAGGCAGATGTCGGCAAGGCCATTCAAACGCTGAATGAGGTGCTGCCTGATTATACATTTGTACACAGCAACTTCCCAAAATATTTTTCCGGTTTGCAAATGAATTCGAAGCAGTGGCAGACGGTATCGGGTGAACTTATAAGCGAATTTACGAATGGCT
>DASWUO010000470.1:0-3581 GCA_036401615.1 Bacilli bacterium
CATAATTACTAAAAAATGAACATTCGTTTCACAAAATTTTATATTACTGTTCAAACAACATGGAGATAATATTAGAAACAGATGAACCACGTTCATCTATATCTGATAAAAGAAAAGGGGAAATTCCATGAAAAAAAGAATGAGTCTAGCTTTATGCACCATACTCCTCATGTCCTTGCTAGCTGCATGCGGAAACAGCAATTCCACTGTTACTGAATCATCCGCTCCAGAAGCTACCGCTGCTCCGACGGCAGTACCGGAGCCGGTTACAATCTCTTTTATGCATTTCAAAAGTGACGTTACTGACGGGATTCAGAAAATTGTTGACCTATTCGAAGCAGCAAATCCAAACATTAAAGTGGAAGTACAGCCAGTCAAATATGATGATTACTACACCCTTTTAAAAACAAAAATAGCCAGCGGTGACGTCATTGATGTCTTCTCAATCAATGCAGGAAGTCAAACTAAATTGCTGGTGGACGGCGGTTACTTGGAAGACCTTACGGATCAAGCGTTCATGAAGTCAAACTTCGAAGCGTCCGTGCTTCAAGATCAGGCAACCGACGGGAAGAATTATATTATGCCGGTAAACGGCGGTCCAATCGCCCTATTTTATAATAAGAACATCTTTAAAGATCTGGGTATAGAGGTCCCTAGAACTTGGGATGCTCTTATGGAGGCAGCGAAAAAAATAAAGGAATCAGGCATAACGCCATTTTCTCTGGGTTGGAAGGATGGATGGCCGCTGGGCATGTGGGCTAGCCGTGATTTGCCGAGCAATACAGCACTTATCGCTAATCAACCGGATTTCTTCACTAAACTCGAAACAGGCGAAGCTAAATTCGCAGATAACCCGGCAGTATTAACGACAATCGAGCATGCGAAGAAGATTTATGAATATGGAAACAAAGATCAGTTGGGTGTGGATTATAACGGGATCGTCGATATGTTCGCCAAGGGTGAGACAGCCATGATGTATATGGGTACTTGGCCGTTAGCGGACATTCAGAAGAAGAATCCGGAGTTCTATAATACAGGCATAGGCTACTTCCCATACCCGTTCAGTAATGATATTGAACAAAATAAGCTTGAATTTAATTCGGATGCTTCTCTGGCTATGAGCAAACAATCTACACATAAAGAAGCAGCTTTGAAATTCCTGGCCTTTATGTCCAGCAAAGAGGGCGGCGACGCTTGGGTAGAAAATATTAAATCTTTGAGTTATGCCAAAGGTGCAAGCACCAGTATTGCTCCAGCCGTAGATGAGCTTAAGCCCTATATGGATGCAGGTCAAATCTACAACTCCCAAGCTTATTTGGCTAAATCAACCATTGCCTTTAACGACCAATTCCTTAAAAATTTACAATTATATTTCTTTGACAAGACGACCCCGGATGCAATCGTTAAAGATATGGATGACTGGGTTTCCAAAAATCATAAATAAGCTGAAACAACATGCAATATAACTGAAAAAGAGCCTGTTTGACGGTAACAAAGTTTCCGCGTCAGGCAGGCTCTTGCTTCCTTTTTCATCAGTTATATTTCAGAAAGGATAGAATTATGAATGCATTGAAACGCACATGGCGGGATGAAAAATGGTACATTTTGTTTTTGGTTCCGGGACTTTGTTTGTTTATCTTAGCCCTTGTCATTCCCCTTGGTATGGGGGTTAAATATTCTTTTACTAATTGGGATGGCGTTTCAAGAACGCTCCATTATATCGGATGGGACAATTATGCTCATGCTCTGCAGGATAGTGATTTCTGGGGAGCGCTTGGAAACACGTTTAAATACGCCATTATTTTGACCTTGCTGGTCAATCTCATAGCTTTATTGCTGGCTCTTGTATTGGATTCATTTCTTAAGTTCAGAAACCTGTTCAGAACGATTTTCTTCTTGCCTACCGTGATATCCGTGGTATTAGCCGGGTTTATTTGGAGCTACAACTACAGCAAAGGCTTCCCGAACTTATTCAAATTAATGGGTATCGATGGCATTATGAGTCCGCTGGGAAACCCGGACTATGCCTTATGGGGAGTCATTATCGTAGCGGTCTGGCAGGGAATTGGCACCCCAATGATCATCTATATTGCCGGATTACAGAGTATCCCCAAGGAATTACTTGAAAGCGCTGGAATGGATGGCGCTGGAATCGGCTATAAGTTTTGGCATGTGACGCTTCCATTACTCGCACCATCCGTGACGATTAACATGGTATTGGGTTTAACAGGAGCATTGAAAGTGTTTGATTTAATTTATGTGACAACCAAAGGAGGTCCTGGATTTTCAACAGAAGTGCTGACCACCTTTATTTACCGTGTTTCTTTTAACTCGCTTAAGGCAGGGTATGGCACAGCCTTATCGATGATGTTTTTCGTACTGCTGGTTCTGGTTACTCTGATACAAATCATGATATTTAGAAGAAGGGAAGTGGAAATATAGTGCAAAAGGTGCATGTTATCGTATTTGCCATTATTCTGCTTTTGGCGCTGTTTTTTCTATTTCCTTTCTATGTAGCCATTCTTATGTCACTTAAAACCACTCAGGAAACGTTCCTCTCTTTCTATTCCATTCCCAAGGGACTGCATCTTGATAATTATATCCATGCTTGGAATACCTCCAATTATTCTAAGGCCATTGTGAATAGTTTAATTATCACCGTTGGTGCTGTTTTTCTTATTATTGCTGTATCCTCGCTTGCGGGATATTCGATAGCCCGAAGAAAAGGCTGGTACTATCAAGCGGTTTATCTCTTATTTCTGGCAGGTCTCATGGTTCCCTTTCAGGTTACCATGCTGCCGGTCTATAAACTGGGAAAAACACTTCATATGATAAATACCCACTGGGGTATCATTCTGCTGTATGGCGGTGCAGGTGTACAACTAGCCGTGTTCTTCTATGCCGGATTTATTAAAGCCATTTCACGTGAGCTTGAGGAAGCGGCAAGAATGGATGGGTGTTCTGTTCTAGGAACCTTTTTCCGGATCATTTTCCCGTTGTTAAAGCCGGTGACTGCTACAATGATGATCATAAATGCACTATATATATGGAATGATTTCCTGCTTCCTTTACTGTATCTGCAAAATCCTAAATTTCGCACGATTCCTTTGCAGCAATATTATTTTTTCGGCCAATACAGCAGTGATCTAAACTTGGCGTTTGCCTACGCTGTAATGGGAATGATTCCAATCATTGCTTTTTTCCTGCTGATGCAGAAATATATCATAAAAGGCATTAGCGCTGGAGCCATCAAAGGATGATAAATAAATTGTAACAGGGTGTGGGTTTGCTATGGCCATAACTTTTCACAATGACTTACTGTTATTCGAAATCCAAACGAGAAGCACCTCTTATTTATTCGGCATCAATGAAAAGGGAATTGTGCAGCAGATCTATTGGGGAGAAGCCGTTAATGGACGGGAATGCGCCTATTTACTGAAAAGCCGCCATCACAGCTCATTTGATTATGAAGTTGAAAGAGAATCAGAGGAATATGGCTGCTCAGGCGGCGCCAGCTATGTGGAACCCTGCTTGAAGGTGCGGTTTCATGATGGTGTGCGGGATGTAAGAATGAAATATAT
>DASWUO010000471.1:0-1892 GCA_036401615.1 Bacilli bacterium
TGTTTCTGTTCCCCGCAGCTCTGATACTAGATTTCGGTAGACCAGTAAAGACGCCGCACCTGTCACAATCGATAAGAGAATGTAATCCACCTGCTGTCTCCACTTGATAAGAAACAGCCCCAGTACCCAAGCCACTCCCAACATCAACCACGCGCCGCGGGATTCGGTCAGCAGCAAGGCTGTGCCATAGGCCACAAGCGGAAAGGCGGCGAATGCCAAAGAGACTCCATTCTGAAGTGCCCCGTTACGGGAGGTCTTCCCTGATTCCTTGATGAGAACCATCAAGTGATACAGCAAAAAAGCCGCGATGACCACGGCGAAAGTATTGGCGTATTGAAAAAACCCGGCTAACCGCAGCCCCAATATGGACAACCGCTCATCCTTCATGTACTGGACAATATCCTTAAAATCAATAAGCCCGTACAACCCGCCGAATGCCGCAAATACAATCAATAATCCAATGCCTTGAAAAGCATAGTGGAGGAATTGCCGCCTAAGCCTTTCTCTGGCATAGTGGTAAATCAGCAATAAAAAACAACCGTAACTGGTCCACCTCATTATCTGCTCCATGGTTCCTTTGATGGAAGCAGCAGATAGCCATAAGGGCAAGATATAAACCAAACACATTATAAACGGCAGCCATATTCCGCTTGGAAAAACAGCTTTCTTCTGAATCATAAGATACATAATGGCCGCGAAAGTAACAGCGTACAACAGGATATGAAATCTATAAAAGTCCCCGTCGAAAAACAACCCGCTTGTATAAGCCGCCATGAATGTAAATATTGCAAAACCAACAGCTATACCCGCAACTATCTTTTTCATCAATTCATACCTAACCTTCAGGTAAAATTATACCTCTACATGCTCTTGACCACGTTCATATTTCTTTTCTTCTTCATACGCTCTTTCAACCAGAAAGTCTTTAATAACGGTCTGGTAGCCTTTGTGTTTGTATTTCGCCAGTTTTCGGATACGAGTAAGCAAGTCCGCATCTAGTCTTAAAGAAATAGAAACTGACTTTGTTCGAACGGGCAAATCATCATCATCATCTTCAATTACACTAGCCTCAAGAAGTTCTTCACTCATTGTGTGTGTAGCCCAAAACTCCGCGGCTTCATCCTCACTCATACAAGTTGGAATTTCCTGTACCGAATGAATGGTTTTCATCTTCCCAACCTCCTTCTATATAATTTTTTTTCTTCTTCTTCTGCATCTCGGGCTGTTATAACTCTATATTTCTTATTTATCTTTTTTATATAAATTACAACCAATCTTCGTCCTTCTTCGGTTGCCCCTATAAGTCCCAAATGACCGGAATGTGCATTAATTTTTACTCTGTTTCCATCAAGCATAGCTTCCTCCGCTTCAAAAACTTCAACCCTGTGTCGTGCGATATGCTCTATGTTCTTGTCATCCCAAATAAAAAATAGTTCATGCAGTTCATCTTCTCCAAGTAAATCATCTATCCCCACAAACAATGTCCCCCCTTATTTGTATATGATATTGTATATACATATTACCACTTTTGCTACGGTTTATTCAACAATTTAATGTATTCATATTTTGTTAGACATGTTAGACAGATAATACGTGTTATTTTTTGCTAAATAGGGTATACTGTTCATTAGGTTTGCAATATTCATCTTCTATTCACCCACGGAATTGGCAATAACCCCACTCACTTGTTTCATTCCAACAAACGAATTAAGATGTATTTTCTTCAATCCCCATCGTATTATGTTAACTAATCCACACTGGCTCGGTCAAGGAACCGTAAGGATGAAAGAGAGGTCGGGCTTTCATTGTTTTAGAATTTCATGAACAAGGAATAAGATTTGAATCGCTGTCATTTAGCAAACCTGCCCTAACCGGGATGCTGCACCTAGAAA
>DASWUO010000472.1:0-1721 GCA_036401615.1 Bacilli bacterium
AAGTTTAAATATCTTTCTTCGAAAAATAGCGGCAGCCGAGCCATAGCAAAACAATCATATACACCAGACTGTACCAAACAAAAGCGCCGCTTGGCACCGCAGGGTTGGCAAAAGGACCGAGCATATTGACCGCTTCCGGGCCGAATATACTTAATCCGAATAAAAGAGGTTCACACGGCCTTCTGGGAAGGAAACATGTGAACCTCTTTTATACTTCATATATCAACCAAATATTGCATCCAACAAAGGCTTCGTTTCACCGCTTGGGTAAAAGACATAGATCATCAGGTACACGGTAACTCCGGTAATCGCCGTGATAAACCAGATGGTAGCTGTGACGCGCCCAATACGTTTATGCTTGGCAAACCGCTCATTAAAGGCATGCAGCAAGGTAATAATTCCGAACACGCCGGCTGTCGTTGCCAACACAATATGAAACAGCAAGAAGACCAGATATATGGTTTTTAGATTATCAGGCCCGCCAAAGGGTGAACTGCCAATGACAGCAATGCGGGTTACATACATGATGAAGAAAGCTAGTGCGAAAAAGGCACCGAGGAGCATGAGCTTCTTATGGGTTTCTCTTCGTCCTTTGATGATATAGTACCAACCAAAGGCAATAAATAGAGCACTGATGACGATAAAAGAAGTACTGATAAGCGGTAAATAGGTTTGCATAAGATTCCCCGTCCGTTTCCTATCGAATTGATGGCAGCACAGTCAAACGTTCCCGCGGCATGGGATCGACAGCATCCTGCGGATTTTCCCGGCGATACCACTTGTAGAAAATAAAGAACAATATCGTACCATACACAAATTCCTGAATCAGCTTCATAATCACTCCGCCTAGCTGCTGATCCTCAAGAGGGGGCACTAACGCGAAGAATTCAGGACCGGAAAAGCGCTCGATCAGGAAAGCTGTATTAGCCGGAACGCAATAACCTAACGCATCAGCCCAAGTGTGCGGATCAGAGAAAGTACCATACAACGTTGTATTTGCAAAAATAATTAAGGCGCAAGCAGGAGTTAACAATACTCCGTTGGCGAAGATAAAGCCCATTTTTTTAAGCTCTGATAACCGGTCCATTTCCGGAACCGGGCAAACAATGGTCCACCACATTAGAAAGGCTGCCGCCAGCAAAGCCATAAAGTAAACTGCATGAATGAAATAATGGGTCATAATATAGTCAAACACCATAGGAAAATGATAAAAAGAAAAAAGCATGTTAAACAACAACAGCGTAAATATTGGATGGGTTAAAAACGTGATCATCTTCTTAATGGCCGGGAGGTTTATAAGAGATCTTAAAAACCAAACAGGCAACCCCAGTAATATCAATGGCGGTACAATCAGATAAGCCAATGACATGGAGACCATATGAGCGCTGAACATAAGATGCCCCAGAAGATAAAGCGGACTGCCCTGGGCGATATAATACAATATAATCCCTGTTACGAATAAGCTCTGTTTTCCGATACCTACCGGCGCAGAGCCGCTAAAGCGATGACGCAAAGGACCAATCATGGCAAAATAAAGACCTATAATCAACATCATTAGGATCATAAACCAAGGGCTCCAAAGTGATTGAAAATCAAAATGGTCTAAGCCGAACATAACAAGTACCCTCCTCTTGCAGAAGATTTAGGGGCGAAGGTAGAGGTTGGAGGTTAAGTTTCCAGCAGCAAAGGGAATCAACCTGGTTGACTCCCTCCCTATATAC
>DASWUO010000473.1:0-2713 GCA_036401615.1 Bacilli bacterium
TCTGGTTTCTTCCTCCAGATGCCCACTTTCAAATGAAGCCGATTCAGGCAACTCTTGCAGGTTCTTTAAAGCAAAATAGTCCAGAAACTGTTTGGTGGTGCCATATAATATGGGTCTTCCCACCGCTTCACCCCGACCCACCTCTTTGATTAATTCCTTGGCGGCTAAGGTATGTAAAGCTCTATCAGTCTTCACCCCGCGAATTTCTTCAATTTCTACCCGGGTAATCGGTTGTTTATAGGTAACAATGGCTAAGGTTTCGAGCGCTGCTTGGGATAGGGTGGCACGGGAAGGGGAGAAGGCCAATCTTTCAAAAAAAGGCGCATGCCACGGCAAGGTTGTCAGTTGATAAGCGCCGGCAATTTCAAGGATCTGAATTCCCCGGCTAGCCAGCTTGTAGTCGTTGCGCATATCCTGGATGGCATCCATCACCACATTTATTTCCTTCTCAAGGACTTCCGCAATTTGTTTCCCATCCATCCCCTCGTCACCGGAAACAAACAGCAGTCCTTCAATAATCGATTTCATCTGCTGAAAGTCCATGCTGGTCTCCGTCCTCCTTGTGCTGAATTACGATATCGTCAAACAATTGATGCTGGTAACAGGTCACTTTCTTGAGTTTCATTAGTTCAAGCAAGGCCAGAAAGGTGACCACAATTTCTTCCTTGGTCAGTCCACTGTCAAATAAATTGGAAAACAGCAGCCTTCCCCCTCTTCTTAGAAGAAGGTTAATCATTTCTTTCATTCGATCCTTAACGGATATTTCATCCATCCTGATTCGTTTTACCGTTTTTCTGCCCGCAGATCTTTTTAACGCCTTTTGGAAAGCTAGCACCAGATCATTCAAATTTAAGCCTTTAACTGGATTTTCCGGGATTTTCGGCAGATAGGGCGTTAGGTCTTCCGGCTCTCTTGAGTAGATCAGGCTCCGCGCCAACTCTTGTTCCCTCAAATGCTCGGCGATACTTTTAAATTTGCGGTATTCAATTAGCTTCTGCACCAATTCTGCCCGTGGATCCATATCATGGTCACTATCCAGACCCATATCTATGATAGGCGGCTTGGGCAGCAGCATCTTGCTTTTGATTAACAGAAGAGTAGCGGCCATGACTAAAAACTCGCTTGTTTTATCAAGCTCCATTTCCGGCATGGTCTGCAGATACTCCATGTACTGCTGGGTTATTTCGTTAATCGGAATATTATAGATGTCGACTTCAGCCTTATCGATCAAATGCAGCAACAGGTCGAGCGGGCCTTCGAAGGATTCAAGTTAATCAGAGATTGACATGTTTCACCTCATTAAAAAGTGAAGTTAGAGAGAAGCCCATATGCCTCCGGCATCTGTTGAAATTGTGTTCTTTTTAATTATAAGGTTACAACACAATTTCAAAGGATGCACGTAAACTCTACGGCTATATGGCCATCTCTCTACATCACTTTTTTTGGAAAAATACTTAAACCTTAAAGATCAATTTGCTGGACCAGGTTGGCCATTTCGATGGCGGTGACGGCGGCTTCCCAGCCTTTGGTGCCTGCTTTGGTACCGGCACGCTCGATCGCTTGCTCAATGGAATCAACCGTTAAGACTCCAAAAATGGTGGGGATCCCTGTCTTTAAGCTGATGGAAGACACCCCTTTGGCCACTTCGTTGCAAACATAATCGAAATGAGGTGTGGATCCTCGAATCACGGCACCAATGGTAATGACTGCATGATATTTATGGCTTTCGGCCATTTTCTGGGCGATCAGCGGTATTTCAAAAGCCCCTGGCACCCAAGCCACATGGATTTCTTCTTCCTTTACACCATGGCGTTTAAGTCCATCCAGTGCGCCGGAAAGCAGCTTACCGGAAATAAATTCGTTGAATCTCCCTACAACAATGGCATATTTCAAGCTCTCAGAGACTAAATGGCCTTCATAAATATGTGTCATTTCTTCTTCTTCCTCTCATCGTTCATTTCCGTAAAGTTAAGTAAGTGCCCAAGCTTGGATTGTTTCGTGTGCAAGTATAAGGTATTGTCTTCGTTCTCTTCAGTTTGCAATGGAATCCGCTTTAATACTTCGATACCGTAGCCTTCTAATCCTTTAATTTTTCTCGGGTTATTCGTTAATAAATGCATTTTTCTAACCCCGATATCTTTCAATATCTGTGCTCCAATGCCGTATTCTCTTAAATCGGGAGCAAAACCCAGTTTAATATTCGCGTCAACTGTGTCTAATCCCTGCTCCTGAAGGGAATAAGCCTTCAATTTATTAATCAACCCGATGCCGCGGCCTTCTTGCCTCATATATAACAGAACACCACTGCCTGCTTCATTGATTTTTTGCAAAGCTAAGGACAATTGATTGCCGCAATCACAACGATGTGAGTGAAACACGTCCCCGGTAAGACATTCCGAATGCACTCTAACTAGTGTAGGCTGCGTTCCATCGATCTTGCCTTTAACAAGAGCAATATGTTCCTTATCATCCACTTCATTGGTATAGGCAATCGCAGTAAAAATCCCATGATCCGTAGGCATCTTTATTTCTACTTCGCGGTTGACTAATTTCTCCTTCTCGTTGCGATAGTGAATTAAATCCTTGATGGAAATTAGCTTAAGATTATACTTCTTGGCCAAGACAATTAAGTCCGGCACCCTGGCCATCGTTCCATCTTCCTTAATCACTTCACAGATAACTGCTGCCGGACTGGAACCGCACATTCGGGCTA
>DASWUO010000474.1:0-2356 GCA_036401615.1 Bacilli bacterium
AGAAAACTTCATCGCCTTTCTGCAGAAATTGAGGGTGGAGAAAGCTAAAGTTCTATTAAGAGATTCAGAGGATAAGGTATATGACATTGCTGCACAAGTCGGAATCGGCAACTATCATTATTTTTGCAAAACGTTCAAACAGATCACAGGGGTGACCCCTGTCCAGTATCGGCAGTTATCCCGAGGCCAGGGGTAGAAAACTTGGCAGGGGAGATAACTTCCCGATCATTTGTAAGGTACACCCCCATAATCACTTCGTCCAACGAACTATGTATAAGAATACATACACAAAGAGGAGCGAAGTTGAGATGAAAAAAATACGCGGAACGGTAACAACTTGTTTACTGGCAGGGATATTAATGTTTAGCATAGGGGTTGGCAGCGCTTGGGCCAATGAGGACGCAGCAGAAACAACCATTACATCGGAATCGAATGCAACTGTAATTGCTGAAACCGAAGGAGAAGCCGTAGAACCTTCATTGAAATATGGAGATTTCTTTTACTTCATCAAAATCACATTAGAAAATATTCAATTGCTAATCAATGCCAACGATTTAAAAGAAGCGCAATTGCTTGCAAAATTTGCCCAGGAAAGAATTGCTGAAGCCAACGCTTTATTCGCCGAAGGAAAAGATGATTTGGCCAACCAAACTATTAAAAAGGCTATAGAACAACAGGAAAAAGCAGTGGTTTTATCAACCGAATTGGAAAGCGAAGTAGAAGCAACAAACGAAGATACAGATGGGGAAGCATCGGATGAAGAAAATGCGAATGCAAAAGTTGAGTTGGAAGCAAAGTTTTTTCAAAACATCGAGTCTCTTGCCAAGGTAATGGAAAAAGTTGAAAATCCCAAGGCCAAAGCAGCTATTGCGAAAAACATTGAGAAAAGTTTCGGGAAACTGGAGAAGAAACTTGGAAAGCTAGTTAAAGAACAAAACGAAACAGAAGATGGCTCCTTAGAACTAAACTTGGATACAAAAGTTAAATTAGGCAAACCTGAATTACAGGGTGAAAAAGGCAACAAAAATAAGTAATCTCACGCAGCTAAAGCAAACTTTTCAGAATAGAAGGTGGCCGGGGACAATCCCTTGGCCACCTTTATAAATTAAAGCCTTTTCCCCTGTTCAATACCGGCAATGGTTTCTTCGTCGGAAAAACTATACAGCCTGCTCTTCGGTTCATGTATCGTTTGAGAAGGCCACAGTCCATGATGTCCGGAGAAGATATAACTGGTGAGACAAGCTACAAAAAAGAATTCAAGGCCTTTGCCGCCAAACATCTCCATCCCCAACAGGAAAGCGGCTATGGGCGTATTGGCTCCACCGCAGAATTCCCCCAATAAAGGCTCGAAGCATATGATTCTTTTTCAAATATTTCTCAGATACCCTTTGGATTCCATGTCTTAACTGGCAGTAGGAGACACTTAACAGACTGAAAACCACAGATAAGAGCAGGACTTTTGCAAAAGTAAGCACGGAAAGTTCTGGTACATGTTGAATGATTAAATGCTCGTGTTCCACGCCCCAGACGGTTGTAGTCACATAATGACCGACAAAACCAGCAACCAGACACGGGACGAAAGCTTCGTATTTCATCTTCCCTAAATCTTATATTTATGTACTGCTTTCATGCTGTTGTCCTCATCTCAAATGTTTCGGGGGTTCTTCCCGATGCTTGTTATGATGAATTTCCGTAAAAATGTTATCTGTGCGGCTAGTTGGAGTGACTGGAGTTTGGATAGGTGCATTGGGCAGACCCGCTTGAATGAGTGATTTCAGCATTTGGATATCTTCTTTGGTTGCGTATTGCTTATCTGGTTTTAGCAGATACCCTAAATGCCCGTTTGATTCGACCGTAGCCCATTGTAGATCACTGATCTTTTCAATCCCATTTTGCCTGATTCGCACTTCAAGCATATCCACCGTTAAACGTAATTTTGCTAAATTTTTATCATTAATTTGACCCTTTTCGACCACTATGACGGACCTTCCGTAGAAAAACCGTTCCAGAGTGTCGTATTTCAAGATGATATATTCAATACAAATCAAGGTAACGACAAGTAAGAAGGTAGTGAGCATCGTTATCCAGATGTTTCTGTCGTTCACGGGCTGAATGATTAATGAACCCACGGCAACCATCATAACTGTCTGGGCAACCGTCAATTGTGAAATCGATTTTCTTCCGGCTAAACGCAAAATAAGAACTCCACCAATGACAATGACGACCGCTTTCCATACGAAATGTAAATCCACATCTATTCCCCCTAGCCTGCTTTCTCTATACATATCCTTGTTTCAAAAGGGAATAATTATGCATGGGTGGAATATTTGGGCACACCCAATTCAGCATGTGATTG
>DASWUO010000475.1:0-4184 GCA_036401615.1 Bacilli bacterium
CAGTGAGGAGTGCCCCAGTAATTTCTGAATCTGCACTACATGGATATTATGTTTGACCAAGTTGCTTGCAAAGGCATGGCGCATGGTATGCGCGGAGATTTTCCCGGCCCATCCTAACTCCTTGACGGCCTTGCTGATAAATTTATTGACGTAGGTCGCGGATACTCTGCCTGAAGTAGGGGTGCTGAAGAAATTTTTGGTTCTCGTGTAGGGTCTATGGTTCGCTTTATAATCCTCTAATAGCAGGAGCAGTGCATGATGAATCGGAATTAACCTTTCCTTCTTTCCTTTTCCTTCTACTACCCGTATCACTTTCTTTGTTAGGTTCACATCCTCCAGCTTCAAATTGATACATTCCGATATTCTTAATCCCGTGTAAAATAACGTGAGCACCATCAGCCTAGCCAAGTCGTGTTCGATTCTCCCGGCAATTTGCATCACTTCGGTATCATCCAGGTACAATCGCTCTTGCTGTTTGACTTTAATGGATTCTACATCTACCGCGGCATTCTTGGTGCAGTACTTCTTCTTATTGCAGAAATTAAAGAATGTGCGGAATACCGACAATTTCCTCTTAAGGCTGGCGGCGGTGTAGCCTCTGGTTTCCTTCAGGTAGAATAAATATTGCTCAATATCGTCTTCTGTTACGTCACTCAGATAAGGCGTGCAGTTGAAGGTTTCTACCAGATGCCTTACGAAGAAGGTTAAATCATTGTGGTAAGAATGAATCGTGTTCTGGCTTTTATCGTTGGTCAATTGATACACTTTAAAGTGCTCCATGGCTTCCCTAAATAACATATTTCGCCTCCTTCCTTATTTTTTTCGACACAAAAAACGCTAAACAGATACATTATATATCGTTAAGTCGCTGTATTCAAAAAGGATTCGGGGTTATAGGTCTGGTCGATTCTCGGGTGTGTCTTTGTGTTCCGCAACTAATAGAGTTGGCTTTGGTATATATAGTAACACTACATCAGGGGGCGAATGGGATGAAGATAGTCCGGAAAGTGGTTTGGATGGCAGTGATCTTGGGCGCGGGGTTGTGGCTGGGGTCGTTGATTCCTTCTAATGCAGCCGATGACTTGGGTACGACGATTCAACCTGGGTCTGTAGATGATCCTATAGTTACGAAGGGTTATGTGGATGAGAAGGTTCAGTTAAGTGTAAAGAGTGAATTAGCGAAACAGACCATAACGGCTGAGCAAATCCAAGAGATGATCACAGAGCAGACGAAGACGGTGAAACAGGATGCCTTGGCGATTAAAGTGATTAAGCTGAACAGCGGGCAGTCGCTATATGCCGGGGCGGGCAGTGAATTTATTGTGCGGACAGGCAAGGCGGTGGCGTTCAGCAGTACGGCTAACGGCATTCCGGATCTAACCGGAGGTAAAGATATTCCTGCAGGGAATGCGATTCCTCTAAATCATCTGCTGATCTTCCCTAATGAGGACGGCCGGGGTATTAAGCCGGATCCTAAGGTGGCCAGCAATATCTTTGTGATGGTGCGCGGCAACTACGAGCTTAAGAATGCGGATGGCACGCTGGATATGACGGTGCAGGTTCCTAAGTAACTTGCCTACCCTTAAACTCCCCTTTATAACAATATCTTATGCGCTTGAACGAGGGAGCGGCCGCCCATACTAAGGTTACACCAATCCTTAAGGAGGTGAAACCTGTATGGCTAGAGGCCAACAAGGACGACAACCCATCGTGCCTGAATGTGAGAGGGCGCTGGATCAATTGAAATACGAAATTGCGGCGGAGATGGGATTGCCCGTAGGAAAGAATTTCACAATGGATGCCAACGCGGAATTTGCCACTGAATTGGGTGCGATCCCGACATCTTCTATGAAAGAAGATTATTGGGGACATATCGCATCGCGGGATGCTGGCGCCGTGGGGGGAGCCATTACTTCCCGTTTGATAAGACGGGCTGAAGAAACGTTGCTGCAATTATAATCTGTCTTCCCTTGAGAACCCCTATAGCTTAGTGCTGTATGGGTTTTTTATAACGGTTTGCCGGTTGCTTTCAATTGACACTATTCGTCAAATCAAGTAACATAATTAGTTGATGACTCGCATCTGCCTTACAAGTTCTTACTGTTATTTTACATACATTTATGGAGGTTTTAATGACTATGTCAATTCAACGCGGTCGCAGCTTATTTACTTCGGAATCGGTCACGGAGGGACATCCGGATAAGATATGCGATCAGATTTCCGATGCGGTTTTGGACGCTTTCCTGAAGAGTGACCCCAATGCACGGGTGGCTTGTGAAGTCGCCGTGGCGACAGGGTTGGTTCTGGTGATTGGTGAGATCAGCAGCTCGGCCGATTATGTGGACATCCCCGCCATTGTGCGAAATACGATTAAAGAAATAGGCTATACCCGAGCCAAATACGGCTTCGACTTCAACACCTGCGCGGTATTAACGTCGCTGAACGAGCAGTCGGCGGATATAGCGCAAGGTGTGAATACGGCGTTGGAGTCCAGGGATGGCGAGTTGAGTGATAAAGAAACCGAAGCGATTGGTGCAGGGGATCAGGGGCTGATGTTTGGGTTTGCAGTGAACGATACACCGGAGTTGATGCCGCTGCCGATTGCATTGGCGCATCGATTGGCCCGCCGTTTGGCGGAGGTGCGCAAGAACGGTTTGCTGCCTTATCTGCGACCTGATGGGAAGACGCAAGTTACGGTGGAGTATGAGGATGGCAAGCCGGTTCGCGTGGATACGATTGTTGTTTCAACGCAGCATCATGAAGATATCGAGTTAGACCAAATCACCCGTGAT
This sequence comes from Bacilli bacterium, assembly GCA_036401615.1. Taxonomy (GTDB): domain Bacteria; phylum Bacillota; class Bacilli; order Paenibacillales; family DASWUO01; genus DASWUO01. The sequence continues at coordinate 2,793 of DASWUO010000475.1, forward strand.
ATTAAAGAACATGTGATTATCCCGGTGGTGGAAGCAAATTTCCTGGATGAGAATACGAAGTATTTTATCAATCCAACGGGCAGGTTCGTCATCGGCGGACCGCAAGGCGATGCTGGTTTGACGGGCCGCAAGATCATTGTGGATACTTATGGCGGGTACGCCCGCCATGGCGGGGGCGCGTTCTCCGGCAAGGATCCAACGAAGGTGGACCGTTCTGCAGCCTATGCAGCGCGGTATGTAGCCAAGAATATTGTCGCAGCGGGCTTGGCCAATAAGTGCGAGATCCAGCTCGCCTATGCCATCGGCGTGGCGCAGCCAGTGTCCATCAGTGTCGATACGTACGGAACAGGTTACGTAAGTGAAGAACTGTTGGTGGAATTGATTCGCTCGAATTTCGACCTGCGGCCTGCGGGAATCATCAAGATGCTGGATCTGCGTCGCCCCATTTATGGGCCAACCGCAGCTTATGGACACTTTGGCCGCACTGACATTGATGTACCTTGGGAGCGTACGGATAAGGCCGACTTGTTGCGAGCCAAGGCCGGGGTTAGTAGTAATTAGGCCTCAAGTGGTTCGTGAATGTGTGATAGGGTCGATCCGTCAAATGGGTTTTATGTCAATTGTGTACAGTAATTTTTCAAGCCGCGCGTATAAGTAGGGTCCATTAAGACCTATTAGGTGCTATTAAGACCCGCTAGGGGCGGGCCAGACCCATTAATGCCCATTAGGGTCCATTCAGACCTTATGACAATAAAGTACAACCCGTTTTCGCATATAAAGTCCCTTTGAGCACTTATGGTAGAGGATAGAGCTTGCAGGGGCTGAGGTTTTAACAAATTAGATCTTTTTGAGACCTTATATCAGAAGGATGTTAGGCCATGTGGAGAAGAGGGTCTTTTTCCACCCTTATACCCGCCATTTACAAATTTATTGTTTACAAAAATGGACATAAATAGTATATTATTTGTATATTGACGTGAAGTACACGCCACTTTTATCCTCCGTATTGGGGGATGGGTGGCGTTTTGCTTTTTACAAAACTATTTTGGAGGAATTATTAATGAGTTTTGCAAGCGCCCATGAACAGTTGATCAATCACCACTTGAAAGGCCGGGTCGGGGAATCTCTGCGTCGGTTGAAGAAGGGGCACGGACATGCCGAGAAGCTGTTTCTTGAATTAGTTTGGTGGCCTGCTTTCGGACATTTCAATTATTTGTTTCCGGAATATAAGGTGAGTGACTTTATGGATGGGTTTCGGTATCTGGATTTCGCGTATATGCGTGGCGGCTTTAAAGTTTGTATTGAAATCGATGCTTTCGGGACGCATTGGCGAGATGTGGATCGGTGGCAGTTTGCCGACAATCTCATACGTCAAAATCATCTCATTATTGA
>DASWUO010000476.1:0-2573 GCA_036401615.1 Bacilli bacterium
TTTATACCAGTTTATTTTGGCCAACGCTTGAAAGAAGCCAGGATGTTTGGCATACCGATTCCATTAATGAATACAGACGAATCTTAACCGACCTTAAAAACGCAGGCATCAAAACTTGGGTGGATATACAATATACGCCGAAATGGGCATCGTCCCAACCTAGCAAGACCGGGGATTTGGGATATGAGGATTATCCTCCGGCCAATTGGGCCGATTGGGATGACGCGGTAAAGGTGATGGCGCAAAATTTCGGAGATTTGGTGGATAACTGGTTGATCTATAACGAGGAGGACGGGAACTTGTTCTGGGGAGGCACGTATGCCCAATATTTGGAATTATTTAACCGGGCTCATACCGCGCTTACCACCTACGATACGATTGATGCGGACGGAGATGGGGTAAAGTTCAGTGTTGCTCCTGGCGGTTACGAGAAGCATGACGGGTCTTCCACGACTGATTTCGCCTATAAACTTCAAAGAGATGCGGGTTCGAAGTTCTCTTCCGTTCATTATCATGATTACAATTGGGGAAATATCGAAAGAAACAACAATATGTATAATTTAAGTCCCGCCAAAACTATCTATATCGACGAATTTGGTTCCGGCTATTGGACAGATCAAACCCAGCATGCTTATGAGCAGGAGACTGGCAGTTGGAGGGCCGACTATCCGACAGATCCGCCTTATGCCCATGAGAATTATGACGAAATTCGTTATTTGAATCTGTATCAGGAACCCGATTTCCATATCAACGGATATGCCGCATTTAATTTCAAAGCGGACATTGATAAGGATTATGACCACTTAAATGCGGGCGGACAGTATGATTACGGCAACGGTTTGGTTGAAGTGGAACCAAACGGCACGGGCGGGGCAACCTATTACTTCCATCCGGGCGGAGCCACTACCCAACATTATCAATGGTTGTACAAATATAATGGCGATCTGTATCCGGTGCAAGCAACCCATGCAGACAGCGCAAGGGTGTTGATCGATGCAGTAAGGGACGGCACTAAAATTCAGATTGTGGCGACCAATATCGAATATAACGGTGGAGCAAGCCATGCCGTCACGATCAAAGTTCCCGTTGCCAATTCAACTTACACGTTGAAGACTTACAATCCTGACATCGAGATAAATTCTCAATCCGTATCCGCTTCGGGTGGGTATATCACAATAAACGCTTCACTCGCACCATCCCAACTAACCAGAACAGTGAGATATGAACTTATTCCATAATCATGTTAAAAAAGGGGTGCCCGAGAGGGTGCCCCTTTCCTGTCCCCACTTCTGCATTTTGTAGTCATGGTATAGCAAAAGCGCTTCACGCTTGAAATATTACAGGAGATGATTATACTTATAAAAATAAAGGAATAACGGGGTCTGCCATAAATTGACCTTGACCCTTTTCAAATGATGTCTAATATGCTATATTAAATCAAGGATACTTTATCACTTAAAAGCATAACAGCTTAAAAGCCAGAAAGTGAAAGATGGCAATAAGCTATAAATATTATACAGGGGGAAATGGAATGAAGATTAAGAATTCGAAGATTTTGGATTGTACGATTCGGGACGGCGGGTTGGTTAACAATTGGGACTTCAGTGTTGAATTTGTGCAGAATCTCTATGCAGGGTTGAATGCTGCCGGAGTGGAATATATGGAGATTGGCTATAAGAATTCGCCTAAACTGCTCAAAGGTGCAGAATCTTCGGGTCCATGGCGTTTTCTCAACGATGATTTCTTAAGGAAAGTCCTCCCGGAGAAAGGGGAAACCAAGTTATCCGCTCTGGTTGATATTGGCCGGGTGGATGATAACGATGTGCTGCCTTGTAACGAAAGCATGTTGGATCTTATTCGGGTGGCTTGTTACAGTAAAGAGGTAGATAAAGCGATTGAGTTGGTCAAGAAATTTCATGACAAAGGGTATGAAACTACGATTAATATTATGGCTCTCTCGAATGTAATGGAGAATGAACTGCTGGAATGTTTTGAACAGATTAAAGACAGCCCTGTAGATATTGTTTATGTTGTCGATTCCTTCGGCAGCCTGGATCATGATGATATGGAATACCTTGTGGAGAAATTTCAAAAGCATTTGCCCAAGAAAATATTAGGTGTCCATACCCATAACAATATGCAGCTTGCTTTCTCCAATACGCTGACGGCTGCCAAGAAGGGTGTTCAATTTCTGGATTCCTCGGTATATGGCATGGGGCGTGCCGCCGGCAATTGTCCTACGGAGCTGCTGGTTAGCCACCTGAAGAATCCTAAATACAGTCTGCGCCCGGTATTGGACATTATTGAACGTTTTATGATACCCCTTAGGGAGAAGGAAGAATGGGGCTACATTATCCCTTACATGATCACAGGCATGCTCGACGAACACCCTCGTGTTGCGATGGCTGTCCGGAGCACGCCTGAGAAAGATAAATTTATTGAATTTTATGATAAGCTGACTTCTCCCGAAGTATTGCACGGAAATAAATGATTTGCATGATATTGAGGAATTTTTGGGAAGATAAAAAGAAACCAGAATCGCTTCTGCAACGTAAAACTATAATAGCCTCTCG
>DASWUO010000477.1:0-4218 GCA_036401615.1 Bacilli bacterium
ATTTGTGAAAGGAACTTGAAATATGGCCGGGATCGATTTCTTTCAAATCTTATCCCCGTAATTTTAGCTAGAGAAAAGTTATGGAAAGAATTCATCCACCTATGTAATGAAAGCCCGCGTTTATGGGTATGTTGTAAATAGATCCTGTACCTAAGGGGGGCTGTTGGTGTTCTATGTTTTATTCGACGAGTACAATATCATCTCAACCGAAGATTTCGGCATGGTTGCCGAATATTTGGCGGCAGGCATGCGCTTGTATGGGTACACCGATCAGGAGGATTTCAAGAACCTGCTGATGTATGAGTGCACAAAAGTGATAATTTAAGGAACAAAAATTACAAGCTATACTACTGAATTTAAACTTGTTGGGCCTTGCGGGGTCTATTTTTTTTGGACGGTTCATACACTCTTTCTATAATAACTAAGGGTTCGACAAAACTAGAAGCGATTGTCGGGAAAACCCTGCCATATTGTGACAACCTTTTTACCAGGCATTAGTTATAATCAGCTTGTTGTATTTTCAATATTACAAATTTCGTTGGGGAGCGGATCTTATACAGGATGGATAATGCCAGAAAGACGTTAGATATTTATGAAATCATGAGGCAGCTCGGCTTAAGCCAGGAGAAATTTGAAGCTAAGTTAAGGAGGGAAAGATCCCATGGGACGAAGGATTCTTTGGCTGACCACGGCTTATCCCAGCAAAGCAGATCCCACCCAGGGCATACTGTTCAAAACGCAGGTGGATGCCATAGTTCGATTGGGTGCCGAGGTCAAGGTGGTGGCACCTACACCGTGGATGCCGCTGTTTATGGAGGGTTCGGCCAATAAAGGCCACGGAATCACTTCCCCCCAATACACCGATGGTATGGTGAAAGTTTATAGGCCGCGCTACTTGGACCTGCCCATACGAAAGACTTGGAATTTGCCCTACCACATATGGATAAGGCGGCAAATTGAGGCGCTGCGGCTGCCCAAGCCGGATCTAATCCATGCCCATTCCGCATATCCGATGGGGGTGCTTGCCCAACAATTGGGGGCCTTTTGGAACATCCCTACGGTGCTATCCCTTTATAACGATGATGTTAACTCAGGTCGTTTCCCTGCTGCTTCGCAGAACCTCAAGCGGTTAAATGAAGCCCTTATTCATAACACTTCAATTATAGCCGTAAGTGAGAGTATAGCAGAACAGACGAAGAAAATAAGCAAACGGGACCCCGCGGTGATGCCCATGGGCATACCCTTAAGCGGGTATGGCCCCTTGTTGGACAAGAATGCGGCTCGCAGAAAACTAAAGCTGCCACCCGATCGTTTTATTGTGTTGTTTGTCGGCGCCTTAACGGAAAATCAAGGAGTAAGGGAATTGCTTCGTTCCTTATCCCAGCTGAAGGAAGAGGGGGTGATGGGTGTTTTCGCCGGAGAGGGACCCTTGGAGGAAGAAGTGAAATCACTCCCCCATGCGGTAGCCGCGGGAAGACAATCACCACTTACGATTTCCTCCTACCTTGCCGCAGCTGATGTTTTAGTATCTCCCGCTTACCCGGAAGAGTACCCGACGATTCTAATCGAAGCCGGTGCTGCCGGATTGCCGATTATTGCCACGAATGAAAGGGAAATCCCCGAATTGTTGGCGGATCATCGCGGGACTTGTATATTTCCCCAGTCGGCTGAACTGTTAACTCATGCTATACGCACTATAATGAAAGATTACAAACAAGCATTGGGGCATGCGGACAGATTAAGAGATTATGTCCATCAGCATCACGATGCGGATAAACATTCGCAAAGGCTGGCCCAGCTTTATGAAAGTTTGATCCTTCACCGGTCCAGAGTCATGACATTTAATTCACTGCAGGGAGGGGGAGTTCATGAATCCTAGGAAGCTCAAGGTTTGTATCTTGACCTCGGTTCACACTCTCTTTGATGTACGGATTTTCTATAATCAGGCAAGAAGCTTAGTGGGTGCCGGGTATAAGGTAAGTATGATCGTCCAAAGCGATCGGCAGAGGGGAAGCCTTCTGAAAGGGGTTACCATCATCCCCTTAACCAGAGCGCCTAATGCATTTTATCGTTTCACCCGAACCATCTGGGAGGTTTGGCGCAATGCGGTGAAGGAGAAAGCCGATGTTTATCACTTTCACGACCCCGAGCTTATTCCGGTGGGCATCCTGCTAAGGCTAAGAGGAAATAAAGTAATTTATGATATTCATCAGGATGTAGCCCAATTAATAAGCAAGAAACGCTGGCTCCTTCTGCCGCAAGTCGCGAGCTTTCTGTACCGGGTCATGGAGTCCACCTTATGCCGTTTCTTCCCGTTAGTCTTGGCAGATGCCTCCTTCAGTAAGTTATATCCCGCCGGTTTGAAGAAGGTCGTGGTGCAGAACTTTCCGCAGCTTAGCTTATTTCCTGAAATCTTTCCTGAAGACAAGCATGAACAATCCCTCGTGTATCTTGGCGCGGTGACCCGATTCAGAGGCATCCATATCGTTCTTGAGGCATTATACCTTTTGAAGCAAAAGGGTAGAAGGGTGCATATGGAGTGCATCGGGGAACTCGAGGGTTCCTATCGGATAGAGCTTCAATTTCAATGTGCCAAGCTTGGGTTGGGAGACCAGATCAGATTTCACGGTCGTTTGAAAGCTGCAGAGGCTTATCGCATAGCTGCTAAATGTGCCGCAGGTATAGCCATTATACAGCCTGGGTCAAGTTATGCGGAGTCCTATCCTTCGCAATTATTGGATTATATGGCTTTGCAGCTTCCGCTCATTACCTCTAACTTCCCCTTGTTTTCGCAAATGATCCATGACGCGGATTGCGGTATCGTCGTGAATCCCCAAGAGCCTAAAGCTTTGGCTGAAGCCATTCGTTTTATTCTGGATTATCCGGAGGAAGGGGAAAGAATGGGAGAGAACGGCCGAATCGCTGTTGAATCACGTTACAACTGGCTGCATGAGGAGGCCAAGTTGTTAAGCTTCTATAAAGATGTTATCTCGTAATGAAGGAGATAGACAGGAGATGAATCCCAAACAGGCCGAGCCTACTCAACAAACAGAGGAAAGCTTACGAATTCATAACCTTTATCGAGTAATCTACATGATGCTTAGCTGCTTGTGGCTGTTGTTTATGTACCAACTGTCCTCCCAACCGACAGGGGTCTTATCCTTTCGTTTCATAGATTTATTCTCTTATCAATCGGCGTATTTGTTCATCTATGGCGTTCTAAGTGCCTTGGTGTTCCTCTCCCTCCATCAATATGGCCGCAAGTGGATTGTAGAATACACGGTTGTGCTGGGTTTCGTCTGCTTCATCGCTATTCTTGACGAGTGGAATCAATTCCATGCCGGCTTTCATAGAGGTGCATTTACGGATGTGCTGTTTGACCTGGCGGGTGCTATGGCGGCGCTGCTTATCTTATTTATGGTTAAATTCCGGAAGAAGGGGTTATTAAAGAAATGGAAGATTTAAGATTAATATTCTGCTGCAATTGTGATAATATCGTTTCAATAACCAGTGCCCAGCATGTATTTCGTACAGGCTTTTATAGAATTAAATATCCCTTGGGCTGTTGTGTGGATTGCGCACATGCCAGTGCCTTTGCTGAATTGGCAGCTGGTGGAGATCTGCCCTTTCACCATTTCAATGAACAAGACAGAATGGACGAAACCGATGGGTATGTTTAGCAGGTGCACGCAAATATTCGCAAAACAAATCAACCAACGAGGGATCGAATTGAGTGCCTTTACTTAGCTTTAGCCGGTGAATAGCTTCTTCTGTTCCCATGCCTAGGGTGTAAGGTCTCTTAGAGATCATGGCATGATAAGCATCGGCGATGCTTATCATGCGTGCTTCCAGGGGAATATCCTTCATCATGACTTGATAGGGATAACCCGAGCCATTCACATGTTCATGATGATGTCCAATAATGAAAGCTTCTCTGTGCAGGGATTGAATGGGGGCAAGGACTTTCTCCCCGAGCTTCACATGGGTCTTCATCACAGCATATTCTGCACTGCTTAAAGGTCCTTGTTTCTTCAGAATTTCATCGGGAACCCCCACCTTGCCGATGTCATGCAATTGCGCTGCTATATTCAGGCGTTCCAGACGAGATGAAGGAAAACCAAGCTTTTGCCCTAGAATCACGCTATAAAATGCTACCGACTCCGAATGGTTCTTCGTGTAAGTATCCTTTAATTCCACCATGTTCATCATCGAACGCAG
>DASWUO010000478.1:0-1939 GCA_036401615.1 Bacilli bacterium
CGTTTTACAGGGAAATCCATGGTTCTGCCCATGAATACAGGTACGGAAGCAGTCGAAACCGCAATCAAAGCTGTGAGGCGTTGGGGTTACAGTATAAAAAAGATCCCCGCTGATCAGGCAGAAATCATAGTGTGTATAGGAAACTTTCACGGGAGAACCCTCACCGTTACCTCTTTCTCTTCCTCAGAGGAGTATAAGCAGGGGTTTGGTCCGTTTACGCCAGGCTTCACGATAATACCCTACGGAGATATCGCGGCTCTGCGGCAAGCCATAACGCCAAATACAGCTGCTTTCCTGCTTGAACCCATTCAAGGAGAAGCAGGTATTATTATTCCCCCAGAAGGTTACTTGAAGGAAGCTTATGACTTATGCCGCAGCCATCAAGTCTTGTTCGTGGCCGATGAAATCCAGACCGGCTTCGGCCGGTCTGGCCGGATGTTTGCTTGCGATTGGGAGAATGTTAAACCGGATGTATACATACTGGGTAAGGCCTTAGGCGGAGGTGTGTTTCCTGTTTCCGCTGTTGCAGCTGATGCCGATATCCTTGGACTGTTTAATCCCGGTTCACATGGTTCTACCTTCGGGGGCAACCCGTTGGGCTGCGCTGTAGCTATCGCTTCACTAGAGGTAGTGGAAACCGAAAAGTTGGCTGAACGCTCCCAAGAGCTGGGTGCTTATTTTATAGACAAACTGAAACAAATTAATTCGCCTAATATACGCGAGATCCGTGGAAAAGGCCTTTTTATTGGAGTCGAATTTATCCATCCTGCCAGAATCTACTGCCAACAGTTGAAAGAATTAGGGGTGCTGTGCAAGGAAACCCATGAGAACACGATCCGTTTTGCACCCCCGTTGACGATCTTGAAGGAAGAACTTGACTGGGCATTGACTAGAATTGTGCAAGTATTAACCATGTAAGCCAAACAGTCAATCTTCTTTAAACACCGGGGCTAGTTTAAGGTGAAAGCTGAACTCCTTTTCGTTTAAACGGTACTTCTCCAATAGTTCGGGACCGCAGGAGTTTGAGCCTACGCCGCTCATTTTATAATCCGCATTCACAACCGTTTCCCGCCGCTTCTGCAACTCATGCGGGTGTCCGGCTGCAGCTAGGTCTTCAGGCGTATAGTGCGCGGCATTGAAGCTGAAATGCTCATTGTTACTCGTTAACTTCAGTCCCATACCTAACTCGTTCGAAACAATAACCCACTCTGTCCCATACCTTGAGCCATTTTCCTGGGGCATTAAATAATTTTCAAAAAGACCATCGACAGTCGTTAAAAATTTACCTTTCCTTACACTCCGATGCTTATCGATATAGCTTTCATGGGGTCCGAATCCAAAGAATTCCACCTCTTCTGAAGCCCGCGGCATCACCAACTGCAGACCAAACCGCGGCAGGAAGGGAGCATTTTTCTTAACAATAATGTTTGCATTTAACGTAATTTCGCCCCTGCCGTCTACCGACCAAAGCGCCTCGCCATAGAGAATGGGCATCGTAATATATCCGCCTAATGAAAATTTCACGGCGATATCGACAGCCTCATTGGTTTTCCTCATGACCTTCGCTTCGTATACATGGGTCACAGCCCGCTCATACCCATGTTTCTTCCACTGCGCTACGATATTTCGGTCATTATCCGTCGGAGCTCTCCAAACGTTGAATTTGGGCTTACCTTGAATCAAGTCTACCCCATGCTTGGATATTTTCACAAAGGTCCCCTCATACAAATCAAACACATGAGTAAAATCGAATCCCTCCACGGTGACCAAATGACCTTCCTCAACCACGCAAATCGGACCATGTACACGATTCTCGAATAAATGCAAAGGGCTTTCCGGCAGCTCCACCATTATCAGAGGAAGCTCGAACTGTTCAGAAGCAATTTCATGCCTTGCCTCCGTCCACAAAGTATCCTTCTTCTGCACCAAGGCCACTGTC
>DASWUO010000479.1:0-3002 GCA_036401615.1 Bacilli bacterium
TCAGCTTGTCCCCCGCCTTGGCTCCTGCATTTGTGCGAATTTTCAGGGGATGAATGAGACCTGTAACCGCCAAACCAAATTTCGGTTCGTTATCATCTATAGAATGCCCTCCTACTAGGGTTGCTCCGGCTTCTGCCACCTTATCCCCGGCTCCGCGTAAAATTTCTGCCAGCACCTGTTTGTCCAATGTTCGAATGGGAAAGGCCACAATATTCAGGACCGTTAGCGGTTTGCCGCCCATGGCATAAATGTCGCTCAGCGCATTGGCTGCAGCAACCTGTCCAAACGAGTAAGGATCATCCACAATGGGTGTAAAAAAGTCAACGGTTTGCACTAGAGCTAGGTCATCATTTAATCGAAAAACCCCGGCATCATCGCTAGTTTCTAATCCGACTAACAGATTCGCGTTCGATTCGCGCAAGGGTAAACTCCGAAGAACTTCGGCTAAATCGGCCGGCCCTATCTTGCAACCGCATCCGCCTTTTGTTGACAATGAAGTTAGTTTGATTTGATTTGTTGTATCCATTGCATCCCATCCTCTCAGCATCCCAAGTTATTATATCATAATCATACGGGATAGCCGACCGGAGTTCTAATTTGAGCAAAAAAAAAAATCACTCTTTGGATAATGGCGTCTTGCCACCATTCCAAGAAGTGATTTTTAATTTACTGTAAGATCTTTCCTTTATTATCATGAATCACATCTACAATAGTTTCGTAATCTTCGTCCTTCACTTTAGCTGATAAGACATATCTCATATTATCAATGCTCTTATCATAATCGTTAACGGCACCGACTCCGTTAAACATTCCTGTTCCTGAAGTACCTGTCATATTGCTTGCTGCAAAGGGAACTATCAGAGGAACTCCATCTGCTCCATAACCATTGCCTCCATCTAGGGCACTAACCTCAAGTGTTTGAGTCTCATAGGTTTGCAATAAAGTTTTTACCGCTTCTGCTTCATTCTCAGTCGGGAAATAAGCTTGAATGGATCTGGACAAGATGATCTCTCCTTCGGCTTAATCAATTAAGGAATGATAACTCCTTAATTTAACCTTACCCATATCCGTAATATACTAAACATTCAGAGTACAGTTTACCAAGCATACGCTTCGGGAGCGGGTTTGCCGGGGCCGGGAAACAGCTCATTTAGATAATTCATGGAATCTTCATTCAATTGAATATCAACGGCTCTTAGAGAATTCTCAAATTGCTTTAGAGTCCTAGGACCTATGATAGGCGCAGTTAAAGCAGGGTTGGCCAACACCCAAGCCAAAGCAAGATTAGATTCACTTTCTCCCATGTCTGCTGAGAACGCTGAGAATCGTTCTAATTGGGGACGGCGTGCTTCAGCCGCTTCTACTTCATGCGATGACCGGGATCCCTTCTCCGGCTTAAGTGAATTGCCCCCCAGTAAACCTCCCGCGAGCGGACTCCAAGCAACAACTCCTATGCCATGATGCAATGCCGATGGCAGTACTTCAAGCTCCGGCTCCCTGCAGAGCAGACTGTATTTGTGCTGTTCCGAAACAAGGCCGAGGATTTGTTTCGCTTTCGCCTCTGATTGGGCTACTGCCAAATGCCATCCGGCAAAATTGCTGGATCCGATATAATCCACTTTCCCTTGTTGGACAAGAGACTGGAAAACCTCCCACAGCTCATCCCAAGTAGCATTTCTTTCGATATGGTGCATCTGGTACAATTCAATGTGGTCGGTTTGCAGCCTCTTTAAAGAACCCTCCAAGTGCCTGCGAATCTTGTATGCCGAAAGTCCGCTTGCCATGTTGGGTCCCTCATTCGGATCCTCCATACTGCCGTAGACTTTAGTAGCCAGAACGACCCTTTCCCGCCTTCCGCCACCGAGCGCAAACCAGCGGCCGATGATTTCTTCGGTTAGTCCCCGTTTCTCCCCGCCGTATCCATTAGCCGTATCAAAAAAGTTGACCCCTGCATCAAGAGCAGCATCCATAATTCGGAACGCCTCTTGTTCATTTGTGTTTTGGCCAAAATTCATGGTTCCCAGACAAAGCCGGCTCACCTTCAAACCGGTACGCCCTAAATTGATATATTTCAACTTTATTCCTCCATCCATAATACTACTATTATTAATATGTCTGAAGGTTCGGGATTATATGTGTCTATCCGCATCCAACCAGCCGATGGAAATCGATAATGAATTCCTTACAAAGTTATTTGTATATCCATCATCTTATTTCCTGAAACATACCGGAATAAATCGATTTATCCGAAAGCTGTATTCCTTCCAGTTGAAGCAAGCCCCTCTTGGCTTCCAATCCGCCCCGATAACCTGTAAGGGTTCCGCTCTTTCCGATAACACGATGGCACGGAATGACAATGAGTAGTGGATTTGCTCCAATCGCGGCTCCTACAGCACGTACAGCCAACGGGTTCCCACATAAGTCGGCTATTTGAGAATAGGAATGGATATTTCCATAAGAAATTTTAGATAAAGCTCCCCAAACCGATTTTTGAAAAATTGTTCCGTATAAATCAACATAAAGTTCAAATTTAGTGCGGGATCCCTGAAAATATTCTCTTATTTGAGTGGTGTAGGGCATCATCATTTCGTCATCTTGTTTCAATTGGTGAGTTGGCAGAGTTCGATTAACCCATTCAGCCAATATAGTGAACGATACATTGGGAGAACTAACATAACAAAGCCCCTTAGATGTCGCCGCTATATGAAAATGACCATGTTCATTAAGAAGGTTTGTCCAATAAACTTGATTATTTATTTTACTTAATTCCATGCTGTAAACTCCCTTTGATTCATTTTTTTTCAAATAAGCCGGTTTTATTATGTAAATTAACACATTCTTAATTGGCAAACCAAATTATCAAAATATACGATTGAAGCATAATGGAGAAATCGTCGTGATTGGTTATGGAAACTTTATATATCGCCATAAATAACTAACATCCGCAAAAGTATTTGCACCATTCACCCTGCGTCAAAGAGATTAAACGATTGTTGTTTGGG
>DASWUO010000480.1:0-4904 GCA_036401615.1 Bacilli bacterium
TGTAGAGAGCTGCCGGCAGAAGATCGTAAAGTGTTCTGTGCTTACCTTGGGGCTGCCCAGCTTGATTTCGCGGTAGAGAATACTCTTGTTCTGGTCAAACAGATTCATGATCCACAAGTCTTTGGATTTCAGATCTTCCATAGCTGCCTGGAAGGTTTGTGATTCAATCGTTCCCCGCTGATAGTTCCCGCTTGTGTCCACCGCGTGGTACCGAAACTTCGGCATTACAGTTCACCGAATCCGAACAATGCTTCTTTGGCGGACTCCATGGTAATAAGACGTTTCTGGAGCAGGTCTCTCAGGGCGGTTTCCATTGTTTGCATCCCTTGTGCTTTGCCTGTTTGCATGGTAGAGCGGATTTGATGCACTTTCTCAGACCGAATCAGATTCGCTATAGCCGGAGTGCTGACCATTACTTCTATGGCTGCTACACGTCCGCTTCCGTCTGCTGTAGGCAGCAATCGCTGGGCCATAACACCGAGTAAGACGGAGGCAAGCTGAATGCGAACCTGCTGCTGTGCTTCAGGTGGAAACACATCGATGATACGGTCAATGGTTTGCGGAGCATCGGCGGTATGAAGGGTGCCGAATACAAGGTGGCCAGTTTCTGCTGCGGTGATCGCGATGCTGATCGTTTCCAAATCGCGCATTTCCCCTACAAGAATCACATCAGGATCCTGCCGAAGAGCTGCCCGGAGTCCGGTTGTGAATGAATCGGTATCCACGCCGATTTCACGCTGGTTGACGATACATTTCTTATGGTGATGCACAAACTCGATTGGATCTTCAAGCGTAATGATATGATCGTTCCTGGTTCGATTTATGTAATCTAGGATGGCCGCCAAGGTTGTTGATTTTCCGCTTCCTGTGGGGCCGGTAACAAGTAACAAGCCTTGAGGTTTTTTGGCGAATTCTTCTGCCATTGCGGGCAATCCCAACGCTTCCATCGCAGGAATTTTCGTAGGAATTAATCGAATCGTTAAGCTGATATTTCCCTTCTGCCGAAACACATTGACCCTATAACGCGAAACATCGGGAATGCCATAAGATAAATCCAAATCTCCGCGGGTCATAAACTCTTCATATTGCTCCCTGGTCAGCAATTTCTTGGCCATATTCATTGTGGCTTCCGGAGTAAGCAGTTCATTGCTTACAGCCTTTAGTTCCCCATGGATCCGAAACATCGGAGGGGAGTTTACAGTGATATGAATATCGGAAGCTTTATGCTGATGGGCGAGTTCTAATAGATTTAATATCGACATATCCACAACACCTCGTAAGATAATATTGATTATACCGCTTTTTTGTCGAATTTTATACAGTTATATTATCAATACTAGATTAATCATTCGTAGTGACCCGGAAAATCTCGGATATGGTTGTTTTACCGGAAACTACTTTAGCTAAACCATCATGCAAAATAGGTATGAGTCCGTTTGCCATAGCATAGGTTTTATATTCGCTGTCGGCGCGTTTCTGCAGTATCATCGCCCTGAAAGTATCATCCAATACCAGAACCTCGTGTATGGCCAATCTGCCTCTGTACCCTGTGCGTCCGCAATCACCGCAGCCTTGACCTTTTCTTAAGGTGGTTGAATTAAAACCATGGTCTTCGAGCAATTTCTTTTCTACATCCAACGGGATATAGGGACTGGAACAACTTGTACATACCCTGCGCACCAGCCTTTGGGCAACCACACAATTAACAGCCGATGAAACAAGAAATGGCTCAACACCCATATCTATTAATCTCGTAACCGAATTGACCGCGTTATTGGTATGAAGTGTACTTAACACCAGATGTCCCGTCATAGCAGCACGAATGGCAATTTCTGCTGTTTCGACATCGCGGATCTCTCCGATCATGACAATGTTAGGATCCTGCCGGAGAATGGAGCGCAAGCCGCGGGCGAAGGTTAAACCGGTCACTTGGTTCACTTGCACCTGGTTTATACCTAACATCTGATATTCAACTGGATCTTCTACTGTAATGATATTAACATCATCATTGTTTAACCGGGCGAGAGCGGAATATAAGGTAGTGGTTTTGCCGCTTCCGGTTGGGCCTGTAATCAGTACTACACCGTTGGCTCCGTTGATTGCCTTCTCAAGCAATTCAAGGTTGTGATCCGATAAAGCTAACTTTTCCAGCTGAGTAAGCGCGTTGCTAAGATCCAAGATCCGCATAACCACTTTCTCGCCATGAATAGTAGGCAGGGTCGAAATCCGGATATCGACTTTACGAAATTCTATATCAAGCTCGATTCGACCGTCCTGCGGCAAACGCCGTTCAGAGACATTCATATCAGCCATGATCTTGACTCTCGCTATAATAACGCTCTGCATATGCACCGGAAGTGTTCGCTCTGTGCGCATGACGCCATCTACCCTGAATCGTATACGCAAGCTGTCTTCCTGTGGATCAATGTGAACGTCACTCGCCCCGACTTGCACGGCTTGCGTAATGATCTGATTCACGGTTTTGATAACCGGAGAGTCTTCATCCTCCATTTGTGTTCTTGTTTCTTCTACTTCCTTGGACTGCAATTCCTGAGAAATTTGATTGATCGTGTCCTGTAAACCGTAATACCTTTTAATCGCCCGCAGCAATTCATCCTTGGATGCGATGACCGGGTCAATTCTCAGGCCGGTTGTCATGCGCAATTCATCAATGGCGAAGTAATCCAGAGGATCGGCCATGGCCAGAACCAGCTTATTGCCTTCCGTACGAATGGGCAGAACGGAATGCTGCTCCGCAAGCCTTTGCGGAATAATATTGATGACCTTCTGTTCGATCTTTAACTTATATAACTGCACATGGGGAATGCCTAATTGAAATTCAAGCACTTCGATTAACTGCTGTTCCGTAATATATCCGCGGGTTATTAGAACATCACCCAGCCGCATCTTCAAATCCTTCTGTTCCTGCAGGGCATCTTGAAGTCTTTCGGTAGATAATAAGCCTGACTCCACCATCAAATCGCCGATTCTTTTCCGCGGAGCCATGAGCATTCCTCCTGATTTTTCCAGATAAAAAAAGACCAAATCTATATGCCGCAATAGAAAAGGTCGGTTGCGCTTCAAACTCCTGACAATCAAAGCGCCCAATTACAGATTGTCGATCACAGCTCCACTTTATTAAAAAGTATGTAATTATAGAATAAAATTTGTCGAAACCAATCTTAATTAAATCACAAAAAAGCCTGCAGGTCAATGAAAAATATCAATTGCAGCATAAATATGTGAATGATATTCAGTGGGGACATGAAGGCCATTATCATAAAACTTGACTCGCAGGCGTTTCAGGAATACCCTATAGCTACACAAAAGTCCTAAAATATGATAGGGAAATAGTACAAACAGTTGGGGAGATGTAGAAAATGGTTAGAGTTATCGTGTGGAATGAGAATGAGCATGAGCAAATAAATAAGGCGGTTTCCGATGTTTATCCCGAAGGGAT
Organism: Bacilli bacterium; assembly: GCA_036401615.1. Lineage (GTDB taxonomy): Bacteria > Bacillota > Bacilli > Paenibacillales > DASWUO01 > DASWUO01. The sequence continues at coordinate 3,461 of DASWUO010000480.1, forward strand.
TCATGGGGCAATTGCCAAGGGGATTTCGCAGGAGGGCTTTCAAATCGGGACAGCTACCTTGCAGCAGCCGGAGCATGGTTTGAGTCAAGAGGTTCTGGATCAAACGGACGTTTTAATATGGTGGGGGCATAAAGCTCATGACAAAGTGCAGGATGAAATTGTGGATCGGGTACAAAGCCGGGTGCTTCAAGGGATGGGCCTAATTGTTCTGCATTCGGGACATTTCTCCAAAATATTTAAAAAACTTATGGGCACCAGCTGTGATCTGAAGTGGAGGGAAGCAGACGATAAGGAGCGTATTTGGGTTGTTGATCCTGCCCATCCGATTGCGGAAGGGTTAGGAGAATATATCGAGTTGGAGCGGGAGGAAATGTACGGGGAACACTTTGATATTCCTGCGCCGGAAGAGTTGGTTTTCGTCAGTTGGTTTGAAGGCGGAGAGGTTTTCCGCAGCGGCTGCACCTATCACAGAGGTCAGGGGAAGATATTTTATTTCCGTCCAGGCCATGAAACGTATCCAACTTATTATAATAAAGGAATATTGAAGGTCATTTCCAACGCTGTAAAATGGGCGGCTCCGCAGCATGGCGCGAAACCGGTTTATGGCAACGCCAAACCATTGGAAGAAATTAAATCAAAGTACTTGTGCAGCTGGGGGGGGTTATATTTGTCGAAGGACTCTTTGATTAAAGGCACAATTATTCTGGCATTAGCGGCCTTTATTGCCCGTTTCCTCGGCCTCTTTCAGCGGGTGCCCTTAAAGCACCTGTTGGAAGACTCGGGAATGGCAACCTACGGAATCTCTTACAACATTTACTATATTCTGCTCATCATTGCAACAGCCGGAATCCCCAGCGCCTTAAGCAAACTTATATCCGAGCGCATGGCTTTGGGCGAATTGAATGAGGCCAAGCGGATGTTTCATGCAGCTACTCTCTTTGCCATAGTCGGCGGAGTTGTCATGATGTTGGTTTTATATGTGTTTGCGCCGTTCTATGCTGTGAACATAGCCAGAGTCCCCGATTCAGCCTTGGCTATTCGGGCGCTTGCTCCGGCACTGCTGGTGTTTCCGCTTATCGCGATTATGCGCGGATATTTCCAGGGCAGGCAAACGATGATGGCCGGGGCCCTATCTCAAATTGTCGAACAGATCTTGCGCGTTATCACAGCGGTTGGGTTAGCTTACCTCCTATTATATTGGGGGTATGGGCATAAATGGGCGGTTGCCGGAGCATCGTTCGGCGGGGTTGCCGGCAGTGTCGGGGCTTTAGCTGTGATGTTATATTTCTGGAGAAAGTTGAAAAGGTCTGAAAAATCCAGGGACCTGTTGGCATCCTCACTGGAAACTAACGCTAAAAGTGTCACTCCGAGCTTAAGCTATAAACAAAGCTATGCCTTGTTGTTCAAGCTATCTATTCCGATCAGTCTTGTAGCAATGGCGGTT
>DASWUO010000481.1:0-7896 GCA_036401615.1 Bacilli bacterium
AATATCGATTGGGACGGCAATGAATTATTGCTGTCGGACGTCTTGGGCACGGAGAATGATACCATTTACCGCAACATCGAGGAACAGGTGGACCGCAAACTTCTGCATAAAGCGCTTGATAAATTATCGGAACGGGAGCGGATTATTATGGAGCTCCGATTTGGCTTGCAGGACGGGGAAGAGAAGACCCAGAAGGACGTGGCAGACATGCTTGGCATCTCCCAATCTTACATTTCCCGGCTTGAGAAGAGGATCATCAAGAGGTTGCGCAAAGAATTCAATAAGATGGTTTAATGTGAAAAAGGTGAGAATAAAAAAAATTTCCTCGGGGATAATTAACATTATGTTCTCCTTGGGAGGTATTTCATAGTGACACGAAACAAAGTCGAAATCTGCGGTGTGGATACTGCAAAACTGCCTGTACTTACAAATGCGGAGATGCGTGAATTATTCAATCAACTTCAGAAGAACAATGATCGGGCAGCAAGGGAGAAATTAGTTAACGGCAACTTAAGGTTAGTTCTTAGTGTGATTCAAAGATTTAATAACCGCGGTGAGTTTGTAGATGATTTGTTTCAGGTCGGATGCATCGGATTGATGAAGGCCATTGATAATTTCGATCTCGGCCAGAATGTGCGCTTTTCCACTTATGCCGTCCCGATGATTATTGGGGAAATCCGCCGTTACCTGCGGGATAACAATCCTATCCGGGTTTCAAGGTCGCTTCGCGATATTGCCTATAAGGCCCTTCAAGTCAGGGATAGTTTAACGAATATGAATTCAAGAGAACCAACAATCATGGAAATCGCCGAAGCGCTAAATGTGCCGAAAGAAGAAGTGGTGTTTGCCTTAGATGCCATTCAGGATCCGGTGTCCTTATTCGAACCCATTTATCATGATGGTGGAGACCCCATATATGTGATGGATCAAATCAGTGACGAAAGAAACAAGGATGTTTCCTGGATCGAGGAAATCGCCTTACGTGAAGCCATGCGGAAGTTAAACGACAGGGAGAAAATGATCTTGTCGATGCGTTTTTTCGAAGGGAAAACCCAGATGGAAGTGGCCGATGAAATTGGCATCTCCCAGGCGCAAGTTTCCAGGCTGGAGAAATCGGCCATTACGCAAATGCAGAAGCATGTCAAGGTTTAGAAAATTAGATAAGCTTCTTTGAAGATAAAAAGTGGAAATTGAAAAGTACATGGCCGGTCAGGGAAGCTCCTCCTGGTTGGTTTTTTTTATGGATACAGGACATTTTAAATAACTTGCACATATAGTATAGTGTTGGGCATCTTCCAAACAAAGGCGGATTTGTGGTGGTCAGGTGAAAATTTCCGATTTTCAAACAAAAGATGTGATCAATATCGTGGATGGCAAAAAGTTGGGGCAAATCAGCGATCTCGAGCTTGACTTAAGACAAGGCCGAATAGAATCTATTGTCGTTCCAACCGACAGTAAATTTTTCGGCTGGTTTGGCACGGGCACGGATGTGGTTATTCCTTGGAGAAATATAGTCAAGATCGGGTTGGATGTCGTCCTGGTCAAACTTGATGATATGCGTGTATACCGTCCCTCCGATGAACCGGAACTGCCGATGGAGTATAATCGGCCGGGTCGGGGATAACTGCTATTTATACCCTCATTTTAACGGTGTATAACTAATTAGAGCGTTCCTTGTTCATACATCTTATTTTTAAATTTACCCTCGAAACAGGGTTCCTTTACTATGGTAACGATCTTGCTTAAAGGTTCCTGTGTATAGAAGAGAATCGTTGTTTCTGTAAAGTGTTCCTGCTCCCTCCTTTTGGCCTTTAACCCACAGCCCTTCATACTGAAGCTTTCCATTTGGATGATAGAGCGTGCCTGCCCCATGATATTTGTGATCTTTCCATGCTCCTTCATAGATCAGTTTGCTGTCCTTCTCGAATCTGCCGTCTCCGTTCAGTTGACCGTTGACGAACTGTCCTGAGTATTTATTCACGTTGTATGTTTGAGAGAAGAGATCATTGAAGTCTCGATTCTTCTCCTGAATAACCAGAGTTCCTTGACCATGAGGAATCAGATTCTGGACATATCCATCGTACACTGTATCACCATCAAACTCTATTATTCCCTTGCCCGTAGCGATGCCTTTCTTAAATTGGCCTTTATAGATCAAATGCTCCGATATCTGTAGTTCTCCTTGACCATCCGGCATATTTTTCATCTTTTGTTTCAAGCTCGGTATTTCTTGGGATAAACCTGCCCTCAGAAAATCGAACACTTCATCTGAATTGACCGGCATTTTGATAATTTTATAAATTTTGAAGGGTTTAACTTCGATTATCAGCCAGTCCGCTGCTTCAGCTAAAGAAGAAAGAGGCACAATAAATCTATCATTTCTTTTATCCGGTTCAACAGGATGCCAATAGTCTTTACCGTTAAGTTTTCCTTTCAGCGATCCCTCCCGAAATTCGATTCCAGTGGAGCCATCGTGAAAATATAAGGTAATACTGCTCTCAGAATCAGAATAAGAGGTTCTCCCATCCATTCGGGACATCATGACTGTCGGGGATATCATCACTTCCCCCTCCTTCATATACGCCTGGTTTTCATTCCATAGGGGAAGATTATTCCCATCAAGGAGGGTTACCCTATATTTCGAGAAGGAGATTTGGTATTCGTTCGCGTTCTTTATGTATGTCAACTCTAGTTCTAACAACCGGCACAACTCTTCCAATGGGAGATAGAGCTTTCCATTAACAGCTATAAGGGCATGCTTTAATGGTGTCTTCACATTGCCGGATATCACGTGGGATTTACCGATTTCGAAGATAAAGATATTTCCTTCAAAATAAGCAATTAATTTATTCTCAGCTTCCAATCGCCGGGTGCCGCCTTGAAGTAAAATTAATAATTGGGCTTCGGCATAGATCGTCCCGTCTGATAGATAAGTTTCTACTTCAACTGGAATATCATTTACTATGATTTTCCCTATTCCGGCTTCCGCTTGAGCATCTGCAGCTTGTCCCAAGCAGAATAGCAATACCAATAATGCAGCTGCTCTCCAATCTAATTTCATTTTTGTTCCTCCCTAATAAAAAATCCTTGCAGACAAAGGTCGGCAGGATCCAAAGTAACTCAAGAAAGGATTGAGTAATTCCTTAGCAACCTGGCAATCATAATCCTCGGAAGAGGACTGTAGACCCATGGCTTTGCGTCATTCCCTTTCAGGAATTTTGCCGTTTCTATTCAATTAAGTAATGAACAACTATATCCACTTTATTCCATTATGTCTAAAATAGCAATACATATGGTATTCCTACAAAGGGGTCAACACCTAATTCTTTTGCTTATTTTTCAATCACCAACATGATCAGTAGGATCCTACATGCTGATCGATCAACGGATAAACCCATATAAAGGTATCGGGTTTGTTCTAAATCCGTCGTGGATGCGGAAGGAGATAGATCATCCCGCCCGCATTACCTTCGCCTTGTTTAATTAACCCGAATTTGTTCCCTTGCCCCGGATTAATTATTACAGAATACAATTGCATATTAGTTTTCAACTTGTATTCCCCGACTAACAACTGTTAACCATGGAATCACTTGGTCGGTTGTGAAAATTTGAAAATGTATTAACTCTAAATTATTATATTGTTTTAGAAGTTCGCTATTCTTTAACATCTTGTAGTTTTGAATAGTATACCAACTCAAACTATAAGAGCATTTCTCTTCTTCAGTTACGTTCAACAGATTTGTTGTTAAAGAAAAGTCCGCCTTTATACAATCCGTAAATCTTATCGTTAATAGTTCTTCTTCATCTCTATTAATGTAATAATATATAGTTAAAGCTAAATCCAATAAATTATTTTCCCAACTAATACGTTCAACTATACTATCGGTAAAGTCTAAAGTATTGTAAATTTCTTCAAATCCATTGGCTATTATCATCTAAGACACCTCTATTTTTCAAAATAAAAATGGGTCAAATCAATTAGTTCTTTTTTTGTAGCATTTGATGGGAAGTTTCCAGACTCATCAAGCCATCCCCCACCTTTGTTTTGTACCTTGAAATATGGTTTTCCATCAGCAGGGTTCGGCATAATACGAATTATGTCGCCATTCTCAGGGTTTGTGAATTTTATCGCTTCACCACTTTTTGCGCTTTTTGGAGGGTCAACAACTTTAGTCCACCCATTACCCTCCAAATTCATAATTAATTCATTAGCGCTATGACTTTTTGCAAGGTTCTTATAATTTGAACTATTCGTTATAAGATTACCACTGAGAGAGTCAGAAAGTTTATCTATCTCAGATTGATTTCCCCTATCAACAATCTCTTTAATATATTTGATTTGCTTCAGAACTACACTGATACCTTTTGTACCGACTATCGCGACTAAGACACCACCAACAAGTTCTCCCTTCTGCTCCGCCCTTTCGAATCGATCTCCTTTTACCCATCGAACCAATTCCTTGGCCAACGATTCACCCAAAGGTTTCATTATAGGTAAGAGGTAATCCGTATCACCGGTTTTTGCATACATCACCAGTGAATCAACTAGCTCACCCACGGCCTCAGCTGTCTTGATAGGATGTTTGATTATTTCCCATGTATCCGAAACACTGTTTTTAATACCCCGCCAAACACCTTTAGTAAAATGCGCTGCCACCTTAACTTCATCCATTATTTTTGAAGATGCGGATGCAATTTGAACAGGTTGATTTATCTGCCCCTCTATAAATGAATTTACCGTGTCTTGCAGAATTTGCTGTTGTACAGAGTTCATGGCCTTGAATTGCTCTTCATTAATCAAAACGTCAGCTGTCAGCGTTTTTCCGTCTAAGGTGCTTTGGCTATATATCGCCGTCGCGTACTCTGGGGGAGGGCCATGCGCCTCTATCTCAATTCGGTTTTGGTAGGCTTTATCCAACCCTGTTGTGACATTCGTCCAAGTGTAAAGGGTGGCTTCCCTATAGGTTTCTGTGTATTGACCCGTCTGGAGATCAATCTGGTTGTAGTCACTATCAAATACGTGCCTTTCCCAGCTAACATTGTACTCCCAGGACTCATATAAATATTGGGAATAATTGTTGTAAATATTTCGTTCATCACTGCTTGAACCCAAAAAGGTTATATTGGAGTAGGTAGGAACATTGTAGCTTTTAAACGTCCATTTTTTGAACCAGAATGAATCGATATTGTCTCCATAGCCTTCTGAGTTACCCGTCTGATTCCTCACCCACTCCGGCACATGGCCCGTTGGGTCCCACATGTTGATCGGGTTGTTGCCCACATAGGCGTAACGGTTTTGGGTGTAGGGCTCGGATAAAGTGCCCATGTATGTGTCTTCGGATTGGAAACGGCCGACTTGCGGGTCATACCATCGGGCCTTCATGTCCATCAAGCCGGACTTGTCATCGTAATGTTGGCCGGTGTAACTGGCCGTGTTGTAAGGTGAAGAAGCGATGCCTGTGAAGATGCCACCGAAAGCATCGTAGCGGTAAGATTCAATGATATCGCCATGTTGGTCGGTCAACTCACTAACGGTATGCCTGCCGTTATATTGATAATACATCAATCCGCCTTTGGTATCCAGACTTGGTTCAAGACCCGGGTTGACCAAACCGTGCAGCCCGAACATTTTGCGGGAGACGATTTCGTTATTTGGTCCCATGGTATATTCGGCATAAGGTGACCCTTTGGCGCTGTATTCTTTATGGATGGTGTCGGACATGCCCGTGTAAAGGTATCGGGTTTGTTCTAAAGCTGTTTTTGGTTTGAACAGATCATCCTCGTCCGGATTATCTTCGCCTTGTTTGATTAACCCGAACTTGTTCCCTTGTCCCGGGTTGTTTAATGCTTTGTCATGACCTGTTTCCTGATTACCCTGATTGTTTCCATGTTCGTTGGACTTTCCATTAGCATTGGAATTTCCATTACCGTTGGAATTGCAATCACTGTTGCCAAGGGTGTTTCCATTACCCTTGTTGCCTTGTCCGTTGTTCGATTGCCCTTTATTCGACTTATCAGGTTTACCGTTTTCTTTGTCTTTGTCTTTGTCTTTGTCTTTGTCTTTGCCCAAGGCCTTGCCGTTGTTGGATTTCTCTTCATCTTTGTCTGGCTTAGCAGGGATATCATCCTTGTGGAAGGATAGCTCTTCCCGTGATACTTTACGACCCATCGCGTCATAACCATAACTCGCATAGCTGCCGTCCTGTAAGACGACTTCGATGAGTCGATTGGCGCTGTCATATTCATAATCGGTGCGGCCATCCAAGTTGATTTGGGCCGTTTGGTTTCCATTATCGTCGTATTTGTAGAAGGTATCTCCGGCTTCTGTCAGTTGATTCGGCGCATTATAGGAGTATACGATAGTTTCGGCATCGCGGGTCATGGATAACCGGTTGCCCACCGCATCGTACGAGTAGCTAATAAGGGATGCGCGCTCCATGAGATAACTAGGCAGTTGTTCTTGATTTGTTGCTGCTACTAGACCTTCTTCCGGCATATCTTCTTTTACTAGCGAATCGGCATCTACAGAAGGTAAGGGTACCGCCTCATCAGATGTTAAGGCTATGGATTCATCATCGGGAGGACATATCGCGAACTTTTTATTTTTCTTGGTAAAATCAACTTTACCTTTTCCCTTTTCAACGCTATTGCCTTTATCGTCTTTTCCACTGTTTCCGTTGCTTCCACCATTGTCGTTTCCCGAATTACTCCCTGATCCTCCATTTCCATTACTACCGCCGTTCCCATTGCTTTCGCCATTTCCGTTCCCATTATCGTTGCTGCTGCCGCCCCCATTGTTATTTCCTGAACCGCCGCCTGCACTACCATTCCCATTATTCCCACTGTTCCCGTTGCCGCTTCCGTTGTTCCCTTGGCCATTGCCGCCTCCCGCCAAGAGCCGCAAGGAAGACAAATCGGTTGAAGCGAAAACCAAACTGGAATTCGACAATATCGAGGCACCTGAAGCTTTTGAATGTCCAGCTGCTTGATTTGAGAATGCCATGGCAGTTGAATCTTGTGCAGACGACGTTTGTGTTGGAGCCACTGTACTGCCGCTTTTTACTTCGGTCAACCGATTAAGCGCATCATACTGATAATCTATAGCCGTGCCATCCGCTTCGGTTTCACGGGTGCGAAGGCCTGCTGCATTATAATCGTAAGTAAAAGAGGAGATGATGCCTTCTTTTCCGAAATTCTTCACCGCAACTAAACCGCTGTCTTCGTCATATATGTTGATACTCTTGGTTCCATTCGCCAGATGGCGTTCAGTTTCCAAGCCCAGCTCGTTGTACTGGAAACGGCTTACGTTTCCATCTGCATCGGTAACCCCCACTCTAAGGTCCCGTGCATCGTATTCATAACTGGTGGTCCGACCTTCGCTGTTGAAGAGGGAGGTCAAATTTCCTTTGATATCGTAGGAAAAGAGAAGGGCCTTATCCAATTCTACGTTCCTTTGAGACAATAGACGTCCTGCCTTATTATACATAAACGTATCCGCGGAATCTTTGGATGACATGGCGGTCAATTGGCCGATGCTGTCATAGCTGTAGCTTAGCGTGTCATCAGGTGACTCTACACCCTGCAGTTCACCCCGTGGTGTGTAGGCATAACGGGTTAGCTGCTGTTTGGCATCCAGCACTTCACTCAATTGACCAGCCGTATCGTAGCTGTAACGGGTCTCCTTACCCAAGGCATTCGTTTCCTTGACAGGCTGGCCACGCAGGTTATAGGCCCACTCCCGGCTGTTTCCGTTGGCATCGATCAGCTTGGCCAATTGCCCCATTGCGTCGTACTTGTACTCGGTTACGCCATTTAAGGCATCTGTTACGTGAGTCAGCCTGTTTAAAGCGTCATAGCTGTACTGTGTCTTGCGCTTAAGCGGGTCGCTGACCAGCG
>DASWUO010000482.1:0-7385 GCA_036401615.1 Bacilli bacterium
TGATCAAAAAGTTACTGTTCCTTGGTGTTATGGCTAACATCAACCAAGAATTGGATTTGGATTCCATACAATTAGTCGCAGATGAATATAAAGTTGAAGTGGAAATTAAGATAGCCGTTATGGAAGACAATTTTGAAGAGCATGAAGAATCCGATGAGGAAGCAGATCTAATTGAACGCCCTCCGGTTGTTACTATTATGGGTCACGTCGATCACGGCAAAACTACATTGCTTGATGCTATAAGGCATACCAGTGTTACTGAAGGCGAAGCTGGCGGAATTACACAGCATATCGGAGCCTATCAAGTTGAAATTAAACATAAGAAAATTACCTTCCTTGACACACCGGGCCATGAAGCTTTCACCACCATGAGAGCAAGAGGCGCACAGGTTACGGATATTACCATTCTGGTAGTTGCAGCCGATGATGGAGTTATGCCGCAAACCGTTGAAGCCATTAACCATGCGAAGGCAGCTAATGTGCCGATCATTGTCGCAATTAACAAAATGGATAAAGAAGGCGCTGATCCGGATCGAATTAAACAAGCATTGACAGAATATGCCCTTGTACCAGAAGAATGGGGCGGCGATACGATCTATGCCCAAGTATCTGCCAAGAACCGCAAAGGTTTGGATGAATTACTGGAAATGATTCTTTTAGTGGCGGAAGTACAGGAACTTAAAGCCAATTCAGACAAACGGGCAAGAGGAACTGTCATTGAAGCTGAGTTGGATAAAGGCAGAGGTCCGGTAGCCCGAGTATTAATTCAACACGGAACCTTGAAAATTGGCGATGCTTTTGTAGCAGGCGTATGTTTTGGCCGGGTTAGAGCCATGGTAAATGATAAGGGGCGAAGAATCAAAGAAGCCGGCCCTTCAACTCCGATCGAATTAACAGGATTGACAGAAGTTCCTCAGGCCGGAGATCCCTTTATCGTCTTTGAAGATGAGCGCAAAGCTAAGGCCATTGCGGACAGACGGGCTGTTACGTTGCGGCAAACATCGCTTGGAGCGAACAGCCGTGTTACTCTGGATGATTTGTATAAACAAATCACAGAAGGAGAAGTTAAAGACCTTAACATTATTATTAAAGCAGATGTGCAAGGTTCCGCGGAAGCTTTAAAGGGTTCGTTGGAGAAGATTGAAATTGAAGGAGTTCGTGTGAAAATTCTTCATACCGGAGCCGGCGCTATTACGGAATCCGATATTATTCTTGCTTCTGCCTCGAATGCGATCATTATAGGGTTTAACGTTCGACCAGACTCAGCTGTACAAGCAACTGCAGATCAGGAAAAAGTCGATATTCGCTTGCACCGGGTCATCTATAATGTAATTGATGAAATTGAAGCCGCCATGAAGGGGATGCTGGCACCGATCTATAAAGAAAAGGTCATTGGCCACGCGGAAGTTCGAAACATATTCAAGGTTAGCAAAACGGGAACAATTGCCGGTTGTATGGTAACATCCGGGACGATTACACGAAATGCTGAAGCACGGTTAATACGAGGCGGAGTAGTGGTTTTCGAAGGGAAATTGGATTCGCTAAAACGGTTCAAAGATGATGCCAAAGAGGTTGCCAAAGGTTATGAATGTGGAATTACACTTGAGAAATATAATGACTTTAAAGAGCTTGATGTGATTGAAGTGTTCGTGATGGAAACAGTAGAGAGGTGATTTCTTGTGGCAAAAATTCGTGTGGGAAGAGTTGGAGAACAAATTAAGAAAGAGCTTAGTCTTATTCTTCAAACGGAGCTTAAGGACCCAAGGATCGGTTTTATTACAGTAACAGGTGTTGAAATGACCAGTGATCTTTCACAGGCGAAAGTGTATTTAAGTGTCTTAGGTAAAGACGCTGAAAAAGAAGATACCTTGAAAGCCTTGGCTAAGGGCAGCGGCTTTATCAGATCTGAATTAGGACGGCGAATCCGTTTCCGGCACACACCTGAGCTGATCTTTAAGTTTGACCATTCCATCGAATATGGCAGTCATATTGAAGGACTTTTGCAGAAATTGAACAATGGGGATACCGGAATATGAGCAGTCCAACCTTGAATCATCAGGATTACTATAAACAACTGGTTTTGGCACAACAATTTATTGAAGAACATGACAATTTTCTGGTGGTATCCCACATCTCTCCGGATGGGGATGCCGCCAGTTCAACATTTGCCATGGGTTGGATGCTGAAACAGTTAAACAAATCGTTCACGATGATCAATGAAGGCAAGATACCGGATAAGTTCGATTATTTATGGGGAAAAGACCAGGTGATCGATTATTCTGCCACTACAGTGAATGCCTCTTATAAATACGTCATTTCAGTAGACTGTGCAGACTTTGAGAGAATAGGAAAAGTCAAAGAACTATTTTCTGGTGATGTGATGCTATTGAATATTGACCATCACCCGACCAACGATTATTTTGGTGCGGTAAACCTGATTAAAGATGATGCTGCGGCAACAGCGGAATTATTATATGATTTATGTGAAAATTTACAAATTCCTTGGCAAGAAGACTTAGCCGTATGCATTTACACGGGGCTAATGACGGATACTGGAGGATTTCGCTATTCCAATACAACACCCAAGGTGATGCAGATTGCTGCTAAATTGCTTCAATATGGTGTAAATGGACATCAATTAGCGGAAGATCTATTAGAGAAATTAACGCTGTCCCATATTTTACTGTTGAAAATTGCCTTATCCAGCTTGACATTCTCCTTGAATCATAAAGTTGGATGGATTTGTGTAACCAATGCGGATATCGAGAAAACCCAAGCAAGCCATGAAGATCTTGAAGGTTTAGTCAATTATCCGCGAAATATTGAGGGTATTGAAGTAGGATTGTTATTTAAGGAAGTAGATAAAACCACGGTCAAGGTTAGCTTCCGATCTGCGGGCAGAGTGGATGTTTCTTTAATTGCCAAAGAGCTTGGCGGCGGGGGGCATATGAGAGCCTCCGGCTGTACGGTTGAAGGCAGTATGGACCAGGTGATCCCCCAAGTTCTATCTTTAATTGAGCGAGTACTTTAATGATAATAGAGGGCGTACTGCCTATAATCAAACCGGTGGACTTCACCTCGCACGATGTTGTGGCCAAAGTAAGAAGAATCCTTGGTATTAAACGTATTGGGCATACAGGCACACTTGATCCTAAAGTGACTGGCGTTTTGCCGCTTTGTATAGGCAGAGCGACCAGGGTGGTTGAATATATACAGGATTTGCCGAAGGAGTATGAAGCCCGATTAATCCTTGGTATCCGCACAGATACCGAAGATATGACGGGAAACGTACTTGAGACGGCAAGCCTTATCCAAGTCACGGAAGAACAAGTTACAGAGGCTATTCATTCATTTGTTGGCCTCATTGAACAAATACCGCCCATGTATTCTGCAGTGAAGGTGAATGGCAAGCGATTATATGAATTGGCCAGAAATGGTGAAGAGATAGAACGACAACCCCGAACAGTGACCATACACCATATCGATCTTATACATATGAATTTAGAGTTACTGCATCCGGCTATTCAATTTAGGGTTTCCTGTTCGAAGGGCACCTATATCAGAACTTTATGTGCAGATATAGGAAAGAAGTTGGGGGTTCCGGCTGTCATGTCTGAATTAGTGAGAACAGCGACAGGGTCTATCACCATTGATCAATGTGTAAGTATTGAAGAAACAGCCGTGTTATTTGAAACAGGCCGTTTGGGTCAGGTCATTATTCCAACAGACTTGGCCATTCCTCATTTACCCTTCTTTTCTATACCGGTATTGTTGGTTGCGTCTGTTTTACAAGGCAAGAGTATTCCTACAGAAGCATTAAAACCGCTGCCGGCGTCTCATTTAAGTTTAAAGGCTATAAAACTATACGCACCGGACGGCATTTTTTTGGGCATTTTCAAAACAGATATGACTTCAGGCTTGGTGCAGCCTGTTAAAGTTTTTAATTAAATGAATCCAGGTGATGTTTGTTGAAGATCATTCATTTATCTTACCCGCTTAATTTACGTGTTGATGATTTTCCGGACATGGGACAAGTCTTGGCCATTGGATATTTTGACGGAGTACATTCAGGTCACCAGGAAGTAATTCAAACGGCCATAACCATCGGCAAGAAAACAAACAAGCCGGTTTCTTTAATGACTTTTCACCCGCACCCCAGGGAAGTTTTGGGTCATTCCTCGAACCACAAATATTTGACTCCGCTGGAGGAAAAGTTAGATTTGTTTGCTCAGATGGGTGTAGATTATACTTATATATTTGCCTTTGATACAATGTTCTCCCAAGTTAGCCCCCTTGGATTCATTGAAGAGGTTCTGTTGCCGTTACAGGTCCAGTCGGTTGTTGTTGGGTTTAATTTTACGTTTGGGCACAAAGGTTCAGGTACCCCGGACGAATTGGGGAAGCTTAGTAAGGGAAGAATAAAAGTTAAGGTTGTTCAACCGTTTTATTTGGATGGAGACAAAGTTAGTTCAACCCTTATCAGGGAGCAGCTGCAAAGCGGTCAAATCCATAAAGCCAATGAACTTCTGGGACATGCCTATACCCTCTCCGGAACGGTGGTTGCAGGGGATGGCAGAGGACGTACGATGGGGATCCCCACAGCGAATATAGAAATCAACAAACCTTTCTTTATCCCGGGTAACGGGGTATATGCTGTGAAAGTTCAATTTAATGGGTTAATGTATAACGGGGTCATGAACATCGGACATAAACCGACCTTTTCCAAAGATCCATTGGGAACAAGCCTTGAGGTTCATATCTTAAACTTCGAGGGTATGATTTATGATGAGGATTTGATTGTCCACTTTATTTCCTTTTTGCGGCATGAAACTAAATTTGCCTCCATTGATCAATTGATTGGGCAGATTCATCAAGATATAGAACAGGCAAAATTATGGTTGGTGTGATTGTTATGACGAGACATTTACTTCATGAGCCCATCTATGATATACTTGAACACGATGTTGAGTGGAAATGATTGTAACACTCAATAATAACCGCTGCATGGTTGTTCGTAACACCGACGACTACTGGGCTGACGGGGATATTAGAAAAGGAGGTGAACCGGATGGCATTAACACAAGAACGTAAGCAAGAGTTGATCCAAGAGCATAAAGTTCATGTTTCGGATACAGGCTCTCCAGAAGTTCAAGTAGCTATCCTGACGGAAAACATTCTTAATTTGACCACTCATTTAAGGGAACACAAGAAAGATCATCATTCCCGTCGCGGTCTATTGAAGATGGTAGGACAACGCCGAAAATTGTTAACTTATCTTAAAAACAATGATGTTCGTCGTTACAGCACATTAATCGAGAAGCTTGGATTAAGAAGATAGTCGGGCTTAACAATGGCGAAAGCAACCTTGTGGTTTATCTCAAAAGGCTAATTCAAGCTTTGGATGAATACTTGGTTGCTTTTTAAAATATCAAGTAGGAGGAAATCATGGAAAAGAAAGTAGAACTCGAATTTGGGGGCAGAAAGCTTGTTCTTGAGACAGGCCGTTTGGCTAAACAAGCGAATGCTTCGGTTATAGTGCGATATGGCGATACTGTAGTATTGTGTACCGTCACAGCTTCAAAGGATCCCAAGGATCTTGATTTCTTCCCGTTAACAGTTAATTATGAGGAAAGACTTTATGCCGTTGGCAAGATTCCGGGAGGCTTCATTAAACGGGAGGGTCGACCAAGCCAAAAGGCTATTTTGTCTAGCCGTTTGACGGACAGGCCTATTCGTCCGCTTTTTCCTGAAGGCTTCAGGAATGATATTCAGATCGTTTCATTGGTGATGAGCGTTGATCAGGATTGCTCTCCCGAAATTGCTGCCATGATAGGTACTTCTGCAGCGCTGAGTATCTCGGATGTTCCTTTTAATGGACCGGTTGGCGGCGTTATTGTTGGACGAATTAATGGAGAATTTATCATTAATCCTACAATTGAACAGACCGCAATAAGTGATATATACCTTGTAGTGGCCGGCACCAAAGATGCCATTATGATGGTTGAAGCAGAAGCGAGTGAAGTGCCGGAAGAAGCTATTCTTGAAGCAATTATGTTCGGTCATGAGGAAATTAAAAAGGTGGTTGCCCTTCAAACCCAATTAGTTGTGCTTTCAGGAAAGCCTAAGATGGCAGTGAAATTACAAGCCATTGATCCGGAAATCAATACCGCGGTTCGTAACTACGCAAATGACCGGATTGTGGAGGCTATCCAGATTGCTGAGAAGCATGCAAGACAAGATGCCATTGATGCCATTGATGCGGAAACCCTTGTTTATTTTACAGAATTGCTTAAGGAAACCCCCGGGAAATTAAAAGACGTAAAAGAAGCGTTGCATGATATCGTTAAAGATGAGGTACGCCGATTAATTACCCACGATAAGGTAAGACCGGATGGAAGAGGGCTCTCAGAGATTAGGCCAATCGAATGTGATATTAACCTGCTGCCCCGTACTCACGGCTCTGGTTTGTTCACCCGCGGCCAAACCCAAGTATTGAGTGTATGTACGTTGGGTCCATTAGGCGATGTACAGAAGTTGGACGGAATCGATTTGGAAGAAACGAAACGCTTTATGCATCATTACAATTTCCCTCCATTCAGCGTAGGAGAAGCGAGACCTTTACGACCTCCAGGACGTCGTGAAATTGGACATGGCGCCTTGGGCGAGCGTGCTCTTGAGAAAGTGATTCCTTCTGAAACGGAATTCCCTTATACGATCCGCCTTGTATCTGAAGTGCTTGAATCTAACGGTTCTTCCTCCCAGGCAAGTATTTGTGCCAGCACGTTGGCCATGATGGATGCAGGTGTGCCAATTAAAGATCCCGTTGCCGGAGTAGCCATGGGATTAATCAAGGATGGCGATTATTTCTCCATATTGACGGATATTCAAGGTTTGGAAGATCATCTGGGTGATATGGATTTTAAGGTAGCCGGAACAGCCAAAGGAGTTACCGCCATTCAAATGGATATTAAGATTGAAGGCATTGACCGGGCGATTCTTGCCGAATCCTTAACTCAAGCCAAAGAAGGCAGAATGTTTATTCTTGAGAAGATGCTAAGCCGCATCCAAGAGCCGAAGAAATCCTTGTCTCCTTTCGCTCCGAAAATCATCACTTTATTTATCAACCCTGATAAGATTCGTGATGTCATCGGGCCTGGCGGGAAAATCATCAATAAAATTATTGAAGAAACCGGCGTAAAAATTGATATTGAACAAGATGGAAGAGTGTTTATTGCCTCCACCAACGAGGAAATGAACAACAAGGCCAAACAGATTATAGAGAACATTGTGAAAGAAGTCGTTGTGGGTGAAACCTACTTGGGGACCGTTAAACGAATTGAGAAATTCGGAGCCTTTGTGGAAGTTTTGCCTGGCAAAGAAGGGCT
>DASWUO010000483.1:0-3695 GCA_036401615.1 Bacilli bacterium
ATAACACGAAGCACCTCCGGCATATCAATATCGCCTTGGCCGACAATAGCTCCGCGCAAGTAATTGCCGCTCTCTGTCTTAAACCACCCTTCACCCGGATTACGATAAGATGGACGAAGATAGAAATCCTTCAAATGGATCATCGAGGCATTAGCAACATTCTTCTTAACAGCAGCTACAGAATCCTCATCTACACACATAAAGTTGCCGACATCCATCGTTGTTTTACAGTTAGAACGATTCACTTCACTCAGAAGGGTTTGTACACGATCACTCGACTGTATGAAATAACCATGATTTTCGATACTTGTTGTTATCCCATACTGAGCAGCATAATCAGCAATACGTTGGCACGCCTCAACCAATCGGGGCAATTCAGCCAGGAAATTCCGCATCGAAAGATCCTTAGAAAAACCCGCATCATGGCGCATCAGCTTCACACCTAACCGGTTGGCAATATCCACTTCTCTCATGACCCGCTGAATTTCATCTTCGTATGACTGCTTATCTCCAGTAATAAAATTAGCTCCAACGCAATAGCCCGATATTTCAATTGTTAACTCCGAAGCTTTATGATGAATTTCTTCTATTAATTCGGGATTTTCCGTCAGGCTAAATCCAATGGGCACGATTTCAACATGCTGACCCCCAACCCCGGCAATGTAAGACATGGCCTCCAATAAAGTCAATTCATTAGCTATAATGGCTCTAGACAAACTATAAGTACTGACGCCGATTTTCATAATTGAATTTCCACCCCCGCCGCTGCCGATTCGTATATAGCACATAAGATCTTCATGATTTCTACGCCGTCTTCCACAGGACAAATTGATTCCTTCCCTTTGCTGATGCATTCGATAAAATGATCGACTTCATTCTGAAAAGCCGCATCGAAGTTAAACCCTTTATTGTCGGTTTGCGGATCCACGTTGAGAATAGTATTATATTTCTCCGTTACTATCGCTAAAGCCGGGTCTATTTCGAAGCCTCCGCGTTCCCCAAACAATTTCACCGACCCCCCATCCTGCTTGGCATGAAGCGTAAAACTCACATCTACCATAAGCGATGCTCCATTCTCAAAGCGAATCAAAGCATTGGCCAAATCTTCAACTGTATTCGTTGCCGCATCATAATCCGCCGCCTTATAAAATGACAGATTTTCTATATGTACCCGGTTGCCGAGTTTTCGATAGGTATTCCCTGTAACAGACTTGACCTTCGGTTTGCCCATCATGTACCAACACAAGTCTATAACATGCACACCTATGTCGATTAGCGGTCCGCCGCCGGACCGGCCAATATCAGAGAACCAACCGCCTGGATTGCCCAGTCTTCTAATAGTGGAGGCTTTGGCATAATAAATCTGGCCAAACTCCCCGTTTTCCATAAACTTGCGCAGTACATGCACATTCGGATCATGGCGACGTACAAATCCGACCTGAAGGATCTTTCCTGACGAACGAACCGCCTTCTGCACCTCCAGTGCTTCCTCTACTGTACGGCAAAGCGGCTTTTCCACAAGCACATGCTTGCCCGCTTGCACCGAAGCAATACTGATTTCCGCATGGGTATTATTCCACGTACAGATACTTACCGCATCAACCTCAGCATCAGCCAGCAGTTCTTTATAATCTGTGTACGTTTTCTGAGCGCCGAATTTCAAGGCCGCCGCTTTGGCTCTGTCCTCATTCAAATCACAAACAGCATAAATTTCCACGTTCGAATTCCGGTTATACGCCTTCAGGTGATCAACGGATATAGAACCCGCTCCAATAACGGCAATTTTAATCAAACTCATCTAATCCAGCTCCCTCAATATCGCATTACTGTTCAACTTGTATTATAATAGTTACATTCAACATTGCCATGAAGAACTATGCTCTATGTTTGTACTCATGTGCTATTAAGGAGGTGCTGTAATGGATAGGCCTGCATCCTTGCGAGAACCGATGGATATGCCTGATCCCCAATTTCCGTTCAAGATTCACACCACCCGTGTCGATGGGAACGGAAAAACCCTATTTCCTCATCATTGGCATGGACATATCGAATTTCTTTATTTTACATCCGGTAAAGCGATGATAGAATGCAATTCCGTTCCCTTATCTGTGCAAGCCGGAGAGTTGGTAGTTGTGAACAGCAACGATCTCCATTATGGTATTAGTCAATCCGATCATTTATCCTATTATGCCTTGATTGTCGACATCTCCTTACTCCATAGTCAATCTGTTGATGCTGTGGAAACCAAATTTATTACCCCGATTACCCAAAACCGCATTTTATTTATTAATAAAATATCGAATGATGAAGACATCAACCGTTGCATGATCTCCCTTATCCATGAATGGGAAGCCAAGGAATTAGGCTATGAGCTCTCTATTAAATCTTATTTATACCGTATCCTAACCATTCTTCTGCGTAAATACGCGGTCAACATCTTGACCCTGAACGATTACAATCTGCGGATGAAGAATCTGGAGCGTTATGCCCCTATTTTTCAATATATCGATGAACATTACAATAAAGAGCTTTCGGTGGAGCTGCTCGCCGGCATGGCCGGATTAAGCCGCTTCCACTTCAGTCGGCTGTTTAAGGAACTGACCGACAGGACTGTTACAGAGTATATCAACCTCATTAGGATTAACAAATCTGCTTATTTGCTGCGCAACACCCGCATGAATATATCCGAAATCGCTCTCTCCACCGGATTTAATGATATTTATTACTTTAGCCGTATTTTTAAAAAATATAAAAAGGTCCCGCCGTCTGATCTACGGAGAACCTTATTGAGGAATACGAATGAGTTGATTTAGATTTCCCTTAGAGGATTTCCCCCCACAAAGCTGTTGGCTGCCACATCCTTATGCACAATGGAGCCTGCCGCAACCACGGCGTTATCACCAATGGTCACACCTGGAAGAATGGTCGTATTAGCCCCGATCATCACGTTCGAGCCTATTCGCGTCTCACCCAGACGATATTCTTTAATTAAATACTCGTGGGTTAGTATGGTTGTGTTGTATCCGATAATGCAGTTATCACCAATGTGAATTTTCTCCGGGAAGAAGACATCTACCATCACCATCAACGCGAAAGCCGAATTCTTGCCCACTTTCATCCCGAGAACGTGCCGATAGATCCAGTTTTTAAGTCTAAGAGAAGGGGAGTAGCGGCTGATTTGGATAAATATAAAGTTGCGGAAAACCTTCCATTTGCTGACGGTTTTGTACACCTGCCACAGGGCGTTGGGTCCTTCTACCGGGTATCGCGTTATATTCCTCACAGCACAATCCCCTTTAACCCAACAATCTGCAGCAGTTCCCTCATATCTTGAATAATATAGTCCGGTTGATGTTGGCGGAGTTCACTCTCACTGAACAGCGACCAACCGACGCCTATGGAGGTTACCCCTGCACTGTTAGCCGCTTTAATGTCGAATGCGGTGTCTCCAACCATTACTGTATTCCGTGGACTTGCCGACAAAGCCTCCATGGCCCGTAAGACAGGTTCCGGGTGGGGCTTGGGATAATTCACATCTTCAATCGTAACAATAGCTTTAATAAACTTATCCAATCCATAGAATTCCAGCCCCCGCAGGGTGGTTCTTCTTATCTTGGTTGTTACGATACCCAATTGGATACCCTCCTCATAAAGGGCGGAGAGCACTTCGCGGACATAAGGGATTTCCCTAACCA
>DASWUO010000484.1:0-5699 GCA_036401615.1 Bacilli bacterium
GCGTTGCCGTTATCCGAAACGAAAACTACAAGTGTATTATTCGTCATGCCCATGTTGTCAAGCTTTGTTAGCACTCTGCCGATGTTATAGTCCAAATTAGCCACCATTGCGTTATACAACCTTTCTGCACCACTCCCAGGGGCATTCTGATAAAAGGCATCTGGAGCCATAAATGGCTTATGAGGGGAATTATAAGGAAGATACAGGAAAAACGGATTCGTCGTCGTACCCGGCTGACTGTCGATGAAGGCGACCGCTTCATCGGTGAATTTATCGGTTAAATATATATTCGGATTTCGGTCAACATATGGGGTCGTGCCCCCCACATACTCCTTAACGTTTAAATTCTGATTGACATTTGTAAAGAGGCCATCATTCATTGCATTCGTGCCATCAAAATACCAAGCTGAGGAAGGCGCTGTACCATCTGTTCGATAATAGCTGCTGATTCCGCCGGTAATGCCATAAAAAGCGCCAAAGCCGCGTTCGATCGGCCAATATGTGCTTCCAACCAGTGAAGACTTCCCCCCAATATCCCATTTACCGATGATCTTGGTAGCATAACCTTTCCCGCTTGAACCTTCCAAGAGGGTGGCAATCGTTTGCGCAGGAACTCTCTCCGGTCTAAATCTTGAGCTGTCATTACTTTCGGCACCAAATCGACTCGGATATTCGGATGTCATTAACCCGGCTCTGGATGGACTGCAAACCGGTGAAGCGACATAGCCGTTTGTGATTAAAACCCCGTTATCGGCAATCGATTTGATATTTGTCGTGTTCACTGTTGAAGTCGAATTCGTCAGTCTAGTGTCGCCATAACCCAGATCGTCCGCTAGTATGAGGACAATATTGGGTCTTTCGTTTGCCGCTTCGGCCTTAATTGTAGAGCACCCGACACTCAAGAGTGCGGCTGCGGCCGCTACAAACGCCGTTCTGGCAATGATATTCATGCTCTTTTTGTTCATTAATCAATCATCCTTTCCAAATTTTTGGTACGTTTCCATCTTCAGAATCTCTCACCCATTCAGCCAATCATTCCGGCAGCTGACCGGTCGAATCCAGTTGCAACTCATACAATTCACCTCCCTTCATAAAGAATATTTTAAAAGCTTTTTTGAAATCGCTTTCATTATTTGTTCGCTGTTTATAGGCTTTGTCCAAATCCCCTCCCCTCATCATCGTGGGGGAGGGGATTTGGTCCAACAGCTTCATATTTGCCCTTTGGGATTACTATTTAATCAAGGTATTCAAGGCCTCCTGGTACATGGCCTCCATCTTGTCGATGCCCATTTCTTGCAGTGTGGCCACATACTTATCCCACTCACTGAAAGGAGTATCCCCAATGATAAATTTCGCTCTCATTTCCTCTGCGTAGGTGTTGATATCCGTGCCGATCAGCGTCAACTCATCCTGCTTCTCTTTACTCAACGGAGGCATGCTGTACTGGTTTTTGGTGATATAATCTTTAACCGTTTCATAATCCTTCGGTCTGTTTGTGCCTTCCATCATTGGGGCCAACTGCTTCTCCGTGAAATATCCGAATTCCGATCCGCCCGGATAAATCGTTCGCTGGCCGATCTCCACCTGCAGGCCTTTCTCGCTTTTCTTCAAAGCTTCTTTGTAATGCAGTTTGCCCTCGGCATCTATATCATAGGTATCTCCTTCCAAGCCGCCCATATACAGTAGCGTTGCCCCTTCGTCCCCATAAAAATAATCAAACATTCTCATCGTTGCTTCCGGGTGTTTATTCGCTTTCGTGATTACCCCTTTTACCGGTCCGCCATTGATTTCGGCTATTAAATTCCACAATTGGTCGCCGAAAGGTCCCTTGACCGGCGTGATCGATTTATAATCATTCTTATATTTCCCCGCATTGTTTGCTACCAACAGCGGTGTAAATCCAATCTTATTATTCGACAATTTGCCAAAATAGAGCTGATCCGTTTGGGTGAAAATTTCTTTATCCATCAAGCCTTCTGTATACAGCCTGTTGGCGTACATGAGCGCTTCCTTGTATTTGTCGTCCGTGAGCCAGACACGTACTTTATCCCCCTCTACATTAATGAAGTAACTTAAGTTCCGCTGCAGCCCGAACATCCCTTCAAGCCCCTTCATAGCCCAATCGATCGTATGGGCCGAGTAAGGAATTTCATCATTCTCCGCGTTGCCGTTGGCATCCTTTTCCTTGAATGTTTTTAAAAGCTGGTACAGCTCTTCGCTCGTAGCCGGAGCCTTCCCGCCTACTTTAGCTAACCAAGCCATATTCAACATCGGGAAACGCCCCGTACCCATCAGTTCATAATCAATAATGCGCGGCAACGAATAGATGTGGCCGTCCGGAGAAGTAATGAAGTTTTTTAACTCCGGTTTCTGCTTCAACAATTCCCGCAGGTTGGGGGCGTACTTTTCAATGAGCGGATCAAGTGGAATGAAGATGCCCAGAGCGCCGTATTTCGTCACATCCTCCGGTTTAAGAATCGCGCCTTTAATAAAGAAGTCCGGCAATTCTCCGCTTGCCAGGGCCAGATTCACTTTCTCAGCCGTGCTTTGCAGGGGAGGGGTTTCCCATTCAATATGAATGTTGGTCTTTTCCTCGAGTATCTTCCACAATGTCATATCGGCATACTCGCCCAGCTGGGGATCCTTCTTGGCAAATCCCTTCAAAGTAATCTTTTCTTTCACGATGGGAAATCCCGTCTCGTTGACGTTGCTTGGAGCTGTTGACTCTGCTGGAGCGGTCGACTCTGCTGGAGCAGGCTCTGGAGCCGGTTTTGCAGTTTCTTTCTGGCAGCCAAACATAGTAACTGCCATGAGCACGGATACGGAAACCGTCAAGCTTAATCTGAATAGTTTATTCATCCTTCATCCCCCTAAATTAATTGTTTGCCTCCGATGTAACGATTTCATTATGCAGCATAACTCAATGCGCAGTATATATGCGAATATAATTTAAATTGAAAGCGATTACATTTTAAATGCAGAAAAGCACAGTCTGCAAAATAGTTTGCAGTAATGGATTGTTCTGTTGCCGATTGCATTTTTTCATTTACATACTCCCCATAGATAACAGCGGGCAGATACCCGCCTGAGTTGCAGTGAAATGATATAATGGCAACGGAATGAACATCTTGTTTATCTGTGCTGCTTGCGGTAATCGCCGGGTGTCATGCCTGTGATTTGTTTAAAGGTTCTCGTGAAGCTCGGGATGTCCCAATACCCGATTTCCAAAACCAGTTCTTTGATGCTTTTGTCTGTTTCAACGAGATTTCTTTTTATTTCGGCGATACGCAGCTGTTTAATGTAATCGGAGAATGCCACGTTAACTTCTTGCTTGAACACCTTGCTTAAGTAGGATGAGGTCATACCGAAATGCTCGGCAACGAACTCCAGAGAAATATTCGCGGCACGATAATTTTCATCAACATAGGATCTGATCTCAGAAATCATGTTTTCGTTTTTCTTGCTCTTAGCCTCGAGAACATAGTTGCAAAGGTTTAACGAAATCGCTAATAGCCGTTCCTCCAACTGCTCCGCTGAACGGAATTGCAGCAGTTTGCGGATATCGTCGTCGAAGCCTTCGGCCTGCTGCTGATTCACTGTCTTGATGATCATGTTGATGATGTCGTAATAAATATACCGCACCATCTCCAGTGTTAAATCTTTCTGTGTAATTTTGCGAAATAAGAGCCGGATGGACTCTTCCGCTAACGGCGCATCCCCATGCAGCAAACATTGCGACAAACGAACTTGCTCCTCCAACGGGTACCAGAATTGCTCTTGAAAATGGTTGCGGAACTCATCGAAATAGATAACCCGATTGCCATCCTGAAGGGAGAAATATTGGATGACGCCTTTGGCCTCGATATAAGAACGATGAATTTTTGTGACCTCATTATAAATGCCGCCAACACCAATCACCGGACGGACGGGAAACCGCTCTTTTATCCCATCTGTCAGTTCGAGCAGCTTTTGCGCCAACCTTCTTTTGCAATCGGCTTCATTATCAAGGTTGACAATAAACGCAGCGGAGTCCTCGTGATGGAGTTCAATGCCTATTCCCGCTCCTCCCTCGAACGATACCGTCTGAATGAGGTTTGTTAATGCTTGCCTGGTATGGGTATCGAGTTCAACCAGGCTGCCGAAATGAATATAAGCAACTGTGAATTTCTTCCCCTTCCCGGTAATTAGGCTGCGCACATTGAGCAGTTCTTGCTCTTCCATTGGTTTGCCTTCCAGCAGCCGTGTGAGCATGAGCTCCTTAATCAACGGCCCTTGATCATCAAGCTGTGACTTTAATAGCAAGTTGGCTTCCATCGTTTGATTTACCGTATGATGAATTACATCCCATTCTCCGCGGATGCTGCCGCGCTGTTGGCCTTGATGCGCAGCAACGCCGATGTTTCCAAGCAGTCTGCGGATAGGCGCATAATTGCGGCGGGTGAGGAATACTGCCGTGGCTACTGCAGCCACAATGACAAGCACCAATATAAAAAAGATAAAGGATTGCATTTGTTGAACTCTGTGGAACAGTTGGTTCTTCGGTACAATCGAAATCAAGTTCCATTTGGTTTTAGCTGATTTTACAACCAGGAATGAATAAGGCACATCTTTATATTGAAATTCGTATACTCCTTCGTTCTGATGAATTCGGATAAGATCGGTTAATTGGGCACGGGGAATGCTTAGATTCCGATTATCGATAGCCAAAAATTTGCCGGACTCGTCCAATATATAGGTAGCCCCGTTCGAATTTCCCGCCGCGTTATGAACGATATCGGTCAATACCGATTCACGAATGATAAACCCCACCACTCCAAGCGGTTTTGACGCATACAAGGGAATAGGCACAAACATGGCAATCGTGTTATTGCCGACGTAATCCTCGTCGGAAGCCGAGCTGTAAATTCCCGTGTGCTCGGCGCTGGTCAACTTTTTCAAAAAATAAAGCTTGTTCCATCGGGAATCATTAAACATATACTGCTGGAAAGAATCGCTGGAATAGCTGCCAGTCGAGGAATGTAGAATATCGGATTTTCGGTAATACAGAAAAACCTCGTGAATAAAGGGATTGGCGGCTTTGTATTTTCTGAGCAGTGTAGAGGTTTCTACCAGCTTGTAGCCTTGATCTAAAGCATAAGGCGCCAATTTACTATCCACGGACATCTGAAAAGCGGTTTGCTGCAGCGACGAGATGCCGTTGTCGATGCTCGTCTGTGCTTGCGTCAACTTGCTGATATTAAAGCTGGCAATTTCGCTTTGAAATTGCACCACGGAATTCCTATACAGAATAAACCCAAGAACGATTACAGGAATGGACACGATTAACAAATAGGAGATCAAATAATTGTAAAACAAACTTCTTTTTTTCATAGCGGCCCCCTCATTTCGCAGAAACTTGGCCTGAATCAGGCCAGCAGCTTCTTCATAAACAGATCGGTCATTTGTTTTCTCAACTCTGCCGTGATCGAAGCATTTCCCGGATGGGCAATTACGTTGTCGAATTCAAAGGGGTCGTGTTCCATATCAAACAGTTCATAAAATTTCTTACCCTGCTTAACAACATGAATGTACTTCCACCTTCCATCACTGATCGCCGCAAAGCCTTCGCCTTCGCTAAATATATAAGGGTATCCGCCCGCATCGATGGATTCTTTAAAGTCTCTTCCGTCCGTCATAACCGGATCCGCGCCTGCGGCTTT
>DASWUO010000485.1:0-5410 GCA_036401615.1 Bacilli bacterium
CGCCTGCACTGTCTAATATTTCTTTGTTATAATAAATAACCGCAGCGCCAACGTGATAGTCAATTCCGTAATATTTGCCGTTTTTGGAGTAAATGTCAAATCTTGATTCTACAACGTTATCAAGCTCTGGTTCAACAATACCGTTTAATTCAACCATCTGGATATCCCCCTTCAAATAATTAGGGAATTTGCTGATCTCAATATCCGATAGATCAGGCGCACCTTCACCAGATTGGTAAGCGACAAGTAATTTGTTATGCATGTCATCGTAAGGGAATGTTTCTGCAAGAAGTTCAATTTGATCTTTAGGATTGTTTGCATTCCACTGTTCAGCCAAACTTGACATGAATTTTCCGTGAAGCTCGTTAAAGGTCCAAAATACCAGCTTAGTTGACTTACCCGTTCCATCCGCCTCTGTGGAATTATTTGAACCACAGCCTGACAGAAAAGTGGACATGACTAGAATTAAAACAGTGCCCAATAAAACTAACTTTTTCATTTAACTCTTTCCCCCTATTAAGAATTTTATACTTAACCTAATTTTAGGTATAAGCCGATTTAACTTTCCATGGAAGCGCTCCAATAAATGCATTATAATATAGAAAAATATAAATTTATATATCCAATTGATTATAAATAATATATTTTGTTTTATTTATATCTATAAGCTAAATATTTATACTTTTATAACCAATTAATTATATAAATTGCAATTTACATGTATTATAATTAATTTTGTAAAGCGGTTACATTCTTATAAAAGGAGTGATTTTTTATGGTGCCATGCCACAAAAAACGAGTCAGGAGAGGATCTTATCAATGAAAAAATTAATTAGCAAAGGAGTCTTATCAATGAAAAAAAGGTTGAATTTGTCGAGGATCATTGTATTAATTATTTTAGCTTCTTTAATGTCGATTGGAAGTGCAAGCGCCTTCGGTCCCTATACGATGTATCAATCGCCAACCACTGATCCGAGCCCCGGTACCTTGTATCCGAGAGTACTCACACTTAAGTACAACGGGGTTAATAACGGCACTATGCTTGCTACTTTTGAGCATTATGTCAACGGCACCCCTACCTTCCCGATTTATCAAAGCACAGATGGAGGGGTCAGTTGGACGAAAATTTCAGAAGTTTCAGATCAGGTTAACGGATGGGGAATGAGATATCAGCCGTTTCTGTACGAACTTCCGCAAACTATTGGCAATATGCCGGCGGGAACCCTTCTCTGTGCGGGTAACTCCATTCCTGGTGACCTTTCTAAAACCAAGCTCGACCTTTATAAAAGCACGGATCGCGGAATCACCTGGTCTTTCGTGAGTTCTATTGCATCGGGAGGAAGAGCAGATCCAAACGGCTCATATGATCCAGTATGGGAACCGTTCCTTCTGGTCTTTAATAACAAGCTGATTGTGTATTATGCGGACGAAAGAGATCCGAACCATAATCAAAAGCTCGTGCATCAAACTTCGTCGGACGGCATTACCTGGGGATCCCTTGTCCACGACATTGCCCTTAGCTCGACAAAACGACCGGGAATGCCTGTTGTTGCAAAACTGGGCAACGGCAACTATATCTTTACCTACGAATACGGCGGAGCTCCGGAAGCCAATTTTGCCATATATTATAAAATATCAGCCAATCCCGAAAACTTTGGCGCAGCGGATGTACCTGGGACCGTTATCCAGACCAAAGACGGCTTCCTTCCCACAAGCTCGCCTTATGTGACATGGCTGTCCGGTACAGGCCCTAACGGGACCATTGCCGTATCCGCCTATAATACTTCAGATATATTCTTAAACGCGGAAAACGGATCGTCGAGTCACTGGACACGGGTCAGTTCCGTCGTGCCCAGCGGGTACAGCCGTGCTTTGGAGCCTCTGGCGGATAATCATAACTTGTTTATCATCACGGCAGGCAACTTAAGCAGTACAAGTCACAACTCGGTCAAATATGGAAGTAAAGAAATCGGTGATGCAAATCTTATCAAACGATGGGAATCACATAGATATCCTGGTTATTATGCCAGACATTATGATTTTTTAGGCAAAATTGATCCGGATCCTATTAATCCGATCAATGATTCCAAATTTCGAATGGTACCTGGACTTGCGGATCCCGCTGCTATTTCATTCGAATCCATTAACTTCCCCGGTTATTATTTAAGGCATTATGACTATAAAATTAGATTGGATAAAAACAGCGGAACCTCTACATTCAATAAAGATGCAACCTTCTTTAAAGTACCGGGATTAGCGGATTCAACCAAGGTGTCCTTTAAATCTTATAATTTTACGTCGCGCTACATCCGCCAGTATAATTATGGCCTTAGAATCGATTCTATAAGCACCGCTACAGAAAAGAGTGACGCTACCTTTATAGAGCATTGATCTTGTAGTTTGTAAATACCTTCAAAACTTCCTTGTCATCATTCAAGGGAGTTTTTTTTTTTTGAAAAATAGTTTGAAATGCTTAATAACTGTATTATAATTATTAAAACAATTAATTTTTATAACAATTATATTATAAAGTTATATTTTTAAAAATTGGAGTGGAAAGTATGGGCAAGATCCCTTTATACAAACAAATTCAAAAAAGCATTCGGGATAAAATTATTTCAGGGGAGCTGCGCCCAAAGGATCTGATTCCTTCTGAACAAGAAATATCCGGGGAGTTTAAAGTTAGTAAAATAACCGCAAAAAATGCGGTGATTGGGCTGGCAGACGAGGGTCTTGTCATTCGTATCCAAGGTAAAGGAACGTTTGTATCGCGCCAGCCCGACTCCTCTGACATGGCTAAACTATTAACCCCAACGATTCAAACCAGTGATTTTATCGGTCTCATCATACCTACAATGAAAACCAAGGTCATTCAGAAGCTTCTGAATAATATCGAATATTTTCTGAAAGAAGAAGGATTCCAACTCGTTTTACATATTACCCGCGAGTCATCCTCCATTGAGTCCAGGGCTATTAACGAATTGAAGAAATCGGGTGTGAAGGGGATCATCGTTTTTCCAACGGAAGATGAGAAATATAATGAATCTTTATTACGCTTGTCGCTTGATAAGTTTCCTTTTGTTTTTATAGACCGATTCTTAAGGAATATTGACACGTACATCATTACTTCCGATAATTATGGAGGAACTTATGAAGCGGTTTCCTCTCTGCTGAATAAAGGGCACCGGCAGATCGCCTTAATTTCACCGGAGAATACGAATACTGCCATAGAAGACCGCACTTCCGGCTTTGAAAAAGCTTATATAGATAGTAGTGTATTGATTGACAAAAGCTTATGGTGCCACGTTCCTTTGAGCATCCTTAGAGCGGGTGATACGCTGTGGTATATTAACGACTTTTTGAGAAGCCGCCCTAATATCAGCGCTGTGTTTACCTTGACAGCTGAAATGGCCAATTTGACATATCGATCTCTGCACCAATTAGCTTTGACTGTACAAGATATAGAGTTATTATCCTTTGATGATCCCGAAATTCCGGGAGTCCCATTTATCATGCAGGACGAACAAAGCATGGCCCAAGCCGCTGTCGAATTATTAAAGAAACAAATAGCCGGTGAATACACTCCCCAACAAGTGGTTATTCCCGTTAAACTGGTTACTTTATGAGTTATACGATAAAATTAGTGTTGCCAAACCGTGATTTATCCTGTAAATTGATAATAATTGAATCGCATAAACGGGAGCTTGATTTAGTCAGGCTGAGATAGCGGCCTTATGCCGCTGACCGTATCTGATCTGGGTAATGCCAGCGTAGAGAGCCTATGTGTCTATATCGCATACGTGAAGTCTACCGGTATACCGGGGACTTCTTTTTTTACGTTCTCCCTTATGGATTCAATACTATGTAATGGAGAGGAAGTATGAAGAATGTCTAATGTATCAAAGAAATCCAAAGGACTTACGCTGACCGACATCCTTGTTACGATCGTGATTGCGGTTGTTTTCGGGGTAATCTATAAGCTGTGGGGTCCGATGTATGATGTTATGAAGCCTTTTGGAACACATGCGGAGCAATTGGTTTACGGCATGTGGTTTATTGCGGCAACCTTCGCTTTTCTGATCATCCGCAAGCCGGGTGTTGCGTTGCTTGCTGAAGTGGCAGCTGCCACGGTTTCAGCACTTCTAGGCAGCGAGTGGGGGGTAGCCACCCTAATCTATGGGCTTGCCCAAGGACTTGGCGCGGAAATCATTTTTGCTTTGTTCCGTTATCGTTCCGCCAATGTAGCAGTAGTGTCACTGGCCGCGCTCGGTGCGGCTGCAGCATCCTTGTTAATCGATAATTATTACGGCTACATTGAATACTTATCTGCTTGGAACTTGTCGCTGCTTATTATTCTAAGGCTCTGTGGAAGTGTTATCATTGCAGGGGTCTTTGCATATGCTTTATCCAAAGCGATTGAAAAGACCGGTGTTACTCATCTATTGCGGCCCGTATCGAAAAAAGATTATGAATCGTTAGGTTAACCTGGTGAGATCATCGATCGTTTCAGGCTTCACCAATTTACGTTTAAAGTATCCTGGAGTGGACGGCCTGCTATTTAAGGGGCTGTCTCTTTCTGTTCGTCATGGTGAAAAGGTACTGCTGCTTGGTCCGAGTGGATGCGGCAAGTCAACCATGCTGCAAGTGCTCAGTGGATTAGTTCCAAGCTCCATTGAACTGCCGATGAAATCCGATGAACTTATTGTTCCCGAACATTCCGGATACGTCTTCCAAGACCCCGATGCCCAGTTCTGCATGCCTTATGCGGATGAGGAACTCGCTTTCGCCATGGAAAATCTATGTGTTCCCAGGGAGGATATGCCGGCTCGGATCGAGCAACTTCTATCCATAGTAGGCCTCCAATTGGAAAATAGGCATACCTTAATCGAAACGATGTCTCAAGGCATGAAGCAGCGGCTCGCGCTTGCTTCCGTCTTGGCGTTGGAGCCGGATGTGCTGTTTCTCGATGAACCCACCGCATTGCTTGATCATGAAGGCACTACCCAAGTATGGAATGTTATAAAGCAAAATGCAGCAAATCAAACTTTAATCATCGTTGAACATAAAATTGATGAAATTATGGATTGGGTTGACCGAATCATCGTTTTCACACCGGAGGGGTCTATTCTTGCTGAGGGCAGCCCGGAATACGTATTTAGTGTATTTAAGCGAGAATTTATCGATTACGGAATCTGGTACCCCGGCGTATGGAAGGATTACATGGAAAGCAATTCCTTGCATAAGTCAAAAACCACTTCAGCTGCTGCTAATGTTGATACTATCCCCCTGCTTCATATGGAAGCTTTCAGCGGTTTTCGCGGCGGCATGTCCCAGATTACTGTAGGGCAATGTGAAGTGGCTGCAGGTGAGTGGATCGCCGTCATAGGCCAGAACGGCGCAGGCAAGAGCT
>DASWUO010000486.1:0-9983 GCA_036401615.1 Bacilli bacterium
TATCCATGAAGCAGGGGGTCTGCTTTATTACGATGGAGCTAATGCCAATGCCATTCTTGGGATTACCCGCCCGGGGGATATGGGATTTGATGTGGTCCATCTCAACTTGCACAAAACCTTCAGTACACCGCATGGCGGGGGGGGGCCCGGGGCCGGTCCAGTCGGCGTAAAAAGCAGGCTGATCCCTTTCCTGCCTAAACCACTGGTGGCCAAGGCGGAAGACGGCATTTTTTATTACGACAACAATATTCCCCAATCCATCGGCCGAGTCAAAGCCTACCACGGGAACTTTGGCATTCTGGTTCGAGCCTATACCTACATCCGCACCCTCGGGCCGGACGGGTTGCGCAAAGTTTCGGAATACGCCGTACTTAACGCGAACTACATGATGCGCCGGCTGGCGCCATATTATGATGTGGCTTTTCCGCAGCATTGCAAGCATGAGTTTGTACTTTCCGGCAAACGCCAGAAGAAGCTTGGTGTCCGCACTCTGGACATTGCCAAGCGCTTGCTTGACTTCGGTTACCATCCACCCACTATTTACTTCCCGCTAATCGTTGAGGAGTGCCTGATGATCGAGCCGACCGAGACGGAAAGTAAAGAAACCATGGACGAATTTATCGAGAAGATGATCCAAATTGCCATTGAAGTCGAAGAAACACCCGAAATTGTTCAAAACGCCCCCCACACTACAGTGGTCAAAAGAATGGACGAAACCCAGGCCGCACGCAAACCCATTCTGAACTGCAGCTGCGGATAAGAGTTGGCATCCGTTGGTTATACCTAGTCACTGCTAAACCATCACAATATAAAATCCGCAGGTTAGAATGTTTATTCTTCTGATCTGTGGTTTTTTACATTCCCCTAGTGTACTGTCCGAAACATTAGAGCGTTATGGTCATAGGATATTTAAGTCGAACCTGTTAAGGGAGAGGGTAAAGTTCCATGAACATATTGATTATCGCGCCGGAGGAAATTCCTGTGCCTCCTTTTGCAGGAGGGTCTGTGGAGAATTGTATTATCAACATAGCCAAGCGCCTCGCGGCCAAACACAAGGTTACGATAGTAAGCCGTCGGCATAAACGTTATCCGAATTATAAAAAAACCGGGAATTTAACCATGATTCGTACACCTTCCGGCAGCGCACAGCAATATATTAAACACGTGATGCACAAATTGAAAGGGAACACTTATGATTTCATCCAGATCGATAACCGTCCGCGGTTTGTTTCGGTTGTTCGGCAATATTACCCCAACACGCCTATATCCATCTTTCTGCATTCGTTGACTTTTGTATCCAATCCCCGTATTTCTACAGTAGAAGCGAGACGTCATTTATCGAAAGCGAACCTGATTATTGCCAACAGCCAATCCCTGGCCAATGAAGTCAAACACAAGTTTCCCATGCTAAAGCATAAAATCAAACACGTTCTGCTTGGTGTGGATTTGAAGCAGTTCCGCCCCCCAACGAATGAACAAAGACATAACATTAGAAATCTGCATAGATTGGGACGAACCTTTACCATTGTGTATGCAGGGCGGTTAATCCCCAAGAAAGGTATTCCCGTTCTGATCCAAGCCGCTAAAATCGTTCACAAATCCATTCCTGCCACAAGATTGGTCATTGCCGGAAGTATAGGGGGTAAAGCCTATAAGCAGAAGTTGAGACGTCTTGCCGCTAACTCCCGTGTACCAACCAAATTTCTGGGCCGGGTGAATTTAAACAGGATGCATCAAGTGTATTGGATGGGGGATTGTTTTGTATGTCCATCGCAGTCGAGTGAACCCTTTGGTTTAGTTAATGTAGAGGCCATGGCTTCAGGAACTCCAGCAGTAGCTTCCCGTAACGGCGGTATTCCAGAGATCATTCGCCATAACCGAAATGGCCTTCTTGTGCGGCAGTATCGGAATCCCCAAGCTTTCGCCGGGCAAATTCTGAAAATTGCCAAAAACCGCAGAGCAGCTGCACAACTAGCGAAGCAAGCCCGTATAGAGATGATCCGCAAATTCAGCTGGCAGCAAACGGCATCTAAATTAAGTGAAATTTATTCAGCCCGCAGTTCCACTAAGTAATTGGCAAGTCTTCCTTATTTCTTCGCAATCCCCGCCCTTGTAAAGGAGGTGAAATTCGATTAAAAAAGATCGGATTCAGCGTGTTAAAAGCAAGTGGACCAAAACCCATGTACTTTTGAGGAATAAAACCATCCGCAGCTTTGTGCCGGCAACTAGAGTTATGACAAAAGCCGCTCTCCAAACCATGCTCAATCAGCACCGAATGGTTTATGTTAAGCCGGATATGGGCTCTTTTGGCCAAGGGGTCATGCGTGTTGAGAAGATCACTTCATCCAAAGGGACACAATACCTCTATCAGCACGGCGACCGTCCAAGAGCCTTCTCATCATTCGACCGGTTATACCGCGCCATTGGGGGCAGTAAGATCAAGAAAAACTACTTGGTACAGAAAGGCATTCATCTGCTGAAATTTCGTCAACGGCGCTTCGATATCCGCGTGATGATCCAGAAAAGTCCCAAAGGCGCCTGGGAAGCTACCGGTTTAATCGGCCGCTTATCCCACCCGAAGAGGATTGTGACCAATTATCACAGCGGAGGCACGCCCCTGCCCGTAGGCACCCTGATGCAGCCCCACTTAAATAAAGCACGTCGTTCCCAATATAATCAGAAGCTGAGGATTTTAGGGGTCGCCATTGCCAAACATATGCAGAAAAGTTATCCCGGCTTGAAGGAAATCGGTGTGGATATCGCTGTTGACCGTACGATGAAGCCTTGGATTCTGGAAGTGAACTCGCGACCCGATCCATTTATTTTCAATCAGCTCAAGGACAAATCCATGTACCGCCGAATCTATCGTTATGCCAAAGCGTATGGAAGGTTGAAGTAAGAAAAAACCACTTTTGTTGTCGGCTTAATTCTGCTATTATTAAGAAGGCAGATTAAGAAACGGAAGTGAAATCATTGAGCGACAGTAAATTAGATTTAATCATTGATGAATTGCAGAAGTTAAACGGCAAGGTGGATCATATCCAATCACGTGTGGATTTAATGGAGAATCGTTTTGATCAAATGCAGCCTTATCTGGTACAGAATGAACAAATGACGACACAACTGATCAAGATGGTCAGCTCCAACATTACCAAATTAGACGATATCGCTGTTGATGTAAAGAATCTTTCCGAGGATTATGAACGGCATGACAAGATACTCGAATCTCTTTCGATGAGGTCCATGGAGCAGGAAACGGAAATAAGAGGCATTCGCCGAATTAGAGGTTAGAACTTAGTGATTAGAGGCTGGATGGATAGAAATATTGGATTTTTGAAGATGCGGGAAGAAGCCTTCGGGCTTTTTTTTGCTAATAAAAGGAACATCATTAATCACTGACTTTTGTTCTAAAAGAACTACAGTACTCTATTTTGTTAAATTGTCTTGAAACAGCTGCCTAACGGAACTACGGTATCTTATCTTATTAAAAGTGGGGGACTATGCGGCGAAATTAGAGCAAATAACGCACCCCAGTTCCGTTAGGCAGCTGCTTTAGGACAAAATCGAGAAAATAGCGCACTCCAGTTCGAAGCGGTGTATTATTGTTGGTTTCCTTATCAAAGGAGATCACTCGTTGCAAAACACTTGGCGGTTTATAAATTCGGGGAAGAGGTCTCCCGCAGCAAATATGGCCATCGATGAAGCCATTCTTACAGCGCACAGTGAGGGATTGGTTCCGCCAACCCTGCGTTTCTATGGGTGGAATCCGGCCACATTGTCGATTGGTTATTTTCAGAAGGCAGAGGAAGAAATCAACTTTATGGCAGTCGAGCAGGAGGGGATTGGTTTTGTTCGCCGGCCTACCGGGGGAAGGGCGGTGCTCCATGACCAAGAGCTTACGTACAGTATGATTGTTTCCGAGTCTTATCCAGGCATGCCCGGCGGGGTAACCGAGGCTTATCGGGTGTTGAGCGAAGGGCTGCTGCTGGGATTTCGTGATTTGGGCCTGCAAGCAGAGATGGTCAATCTTTCCGCGGATGGGGATAGGGATAAATTTGCTGCTGCGGGGTCTGCAGCTTGTTTTGATTCGCCTTCGTGGTATGAGTTGGTCGTGGAAGGCCGCAAGGCTGCCGGAAGCGCACAAACCCGGCAAAAAGGCGTGATCCTGCAGCACGGCTCCATTCTGGTCGAGTTGGATATGGATTTGTTGTTTTCTTTGCTGCGGTTTCCGAGTGATCGGGTAAGGGACCGGCTGCGCCGGGATTTTGCCCTGAAGGCCGTGGCCATTAACGATATTAAACGTGCGCTGAATGTACCATTGGTCGGTTTGGCTGAGGTGGAGTCGGCTTTTACCAAAGGCATCGCCCAAGGCTTGGATGTGGTCCTTGAGGCTTCTGAATTAACTGCTTATGAACAAGAACTCGCAGATACACTGGTACGTGACAAATACGGCAGCGATACCTGGAATCTCCGCCGATAGAGATTAAAATGCAATACGGCTTCAGGCATCTCCCCCAAACTCGCCCATCAAGTTAAATTCACCTTCCAATGGTCCGCTCAAACGCAGCTTGCAGCCGTTGGGTAACTGGACCTACGGCCCCATTGCCAATAATGCGCTGGTTTACCTTGACCACGGGGGTAACCTCCATCGTTGTACCCGTTACAAACACTTCGTCCGCCGCAAACAAATCTTCCAATGAGAAAGCTTCTTCCCGGATAGGTGTACTTGACTCAGAAGCAAGTTTCAACACAACTGCACGCGTAATCCCGGGAAGAATCAGATGGTTAATAGGATGAGTATAGATGACCCCGTTCTTCACGATCATTATATTGGATGCACTGCATTCGGTAACGATTCCATCACGATGCATAATTGCTTCACCTGCACCCTGCTCTGCAGCTTGCTGTTTAGCCATCACATTGGGCAGCAAATTCAACGATTTGATGTCGCAGCGAAGCCAACGGATGTCCGGTAATGTTATGGCAGTAATGCCTTCGTGTATCAATTTAAGGGGTCGCTCGACTTTGGTGCAGAATGCCATCAATACAGGTTCCGCGCTCAGCGGAAATACATGCGCCCGCGGCGCAACGCCTCTGGTGATTTGCATGTATAATGTACCGTCAGACACTTGCTCTAACCTCACTAATTCCTCAAGCTTATGGTCGATTTCCTCGATAGGATAAGGAAGCTGAAGCCGAATTTCCGCTGCACTGCGCTCCAACCTGCGGAAATGGGCTTGTTTTCCGTAAAGTACACCTTGATAAATCCGAAACACCTCATAAACCCCATCGCCGAAATTATACCCCCGATCCTGGTAAGAAACAGGCACCTCATGCTCCGGCAGCAGTTTATTTTTGTATAAAATCATCTGAATCCCTCCATAGTAATAACTAAGTCGTATTGATCCAAATCGTACCATATCGGCGTCCTGTTTCCAAGAGTGCAGGCACAAAGACCCATGTCTAAAATCACAAATTTTTGTCGAATTAGGTTAAGAAAATATTAATAAAAAAGAGAGGAATCACGAGGATATCCTAGCAAAGTGTACCCTTGTTTGTCCTAAATTCACTAAATAGCTTTATTTGACCTTAGAAACACTATATATAGTGATGTATAATGATTATTACACACAATATATTGTGTTTGTACATATGATGATCTAAAGCGGATTTTGACATATTTTGTCGTTGGAAAAGCGTGAATTCTTAGGAGGGTGTACTGTTGGAGACTGCACAGGCGAAGCGATTGGAAGGATTAAGCGAGAAAATATTTTTGGACAGATATGCGATGAAGGATCCCGACACAAACAACACCAAGGTAGGTGATGTTGTACTTGTTCTGACTAAGGATGATCCGAAATTTCCGGCCAAAGAAGTGGGGGAAGTTATAGAGCGGCAGGGCAGGAAGGTGTCTGTGAGGTTGCGAAATGGTACCATTGTAGAGTCCGATATTGAAAAGCTTACCCTTTCCAACGAGAAAACCCCGGAAGAGTTGTGGGACCGCTTGTCTTCAGCTATGGCTTCGGTAGAAACATCGCCTGAGAAAACCAAGGAATGGAAGGAGAAATTCCGTTATATTCTAGATGATTGGAAGCTGGTTCCCGGTGGGCGTATTGCTGCTGGAGCGGGTGTGAGCGATGAGCTGACGTTATTCAACTGCTATGTCATTCCCTCTCCGCAGGATAGCCGGGGCGGGATTATGGCTTCATTGACCGAAATGACCGAAATTATGGCCCGCGGCGGCGGAGTCGGCATTAACTTGTCGTCCCTTCGTCCCAAAAGGGCTATCGTACAAGGGGTTAAGGGCTCTTCCAGCGGCGCAGTTTCCTGGGGCGGCTTGTTCAGCTATGCCACCGGTTTGATTGAGCAGGGCGGCTGTTTTTCAGCAACCGAAAGAATCGCCACTAATAAAGGATTGATTCCTGCCAAGGAACTTGCGGATCGAATGGATCGCGGTGAAAGCTTCCAAGCATTAACCCACAAAGGTCCGAGAGAGATAACGTGTTCCTTTCGAAACGGAGTTAAACCTTTATTTCGGGTCACCACTAAGCGCGGGTTTACTGTAGAAGTTACAAAAGATCATAAAATGGGCGTCCTGCGCAATGGAAGTATGACAACTGTTCCGCTTCGGGATTTGGATATAGATTCTGAAACATTGATGTATCTTGGTGAAGGTTTACCATACATGCCTCAAGTAACCCTTAAGTCCGCTCCCTATGATCGTTCTGTCATGTCAACAACGCTCAACGAAAATATTACTTTACCGACCAAATTAGATCAAAGACTTGGTTATTTGCTTGGCTATTTTTACGGTGACGGTTATGTGCATTGGGGCAAAAAAGTGAATTTGGCCGCACCCAAAGCAATCAAATTAGCGACATCGGACGATCGTCCGGAAATTCGGGAAAAGCTTATTGAAATTATTCAACAGTTATTTCATGTGGATGCGACTGTGGAAAATGGTGATGGAGCCTGTATGAACGTTGCTGTTTATTCCCGAATCTTAATAGATTGGTTAGATCAAAACGGAATTTTAAAACAACACAGCAAGGATGTGCGGGTGCCGAAAGCTATATTTCAATCACCATCGACAGTTATCGGAGCCTTCATAGCCGGTTATTTTGATGCTGATGGCAGCGACCGCGGTAGTAAGGGCGGCTATGGATTTGACAGCATCAGTATTGAAATGCTGCGTGATGTGCAGCAGCTGCTTTCTCTGCATGGGGTATTGTCCCATATCCATACTTCTGACCGCAGTGCACTTGGCTGGCAGAACATATATCGACTTGTTGTAACAGGTGCAGAATTTAAAGAGAAAATGCAACGGTTGATTCCGTTATCTTTGAAAAACCTTGGACGTGAGGGTCTTAGAAATCATGGCAACCATTACCCTCGAAATGTTTGGCACCAATTAGAGGTTCCCGGCAAATATTATCAGGGAGTCTGGGATTCTACCAAGGAGCGGATTTCGTATCGGGCATTAAGCAGGGTTGAACAACGTTTAAGCACTGCAGGACAGACCGCTTTAGCTGAGCGTGTTGAACAAATACTGCGGGTCATCCCTGATCAGATAGTTTCAATCGAACCGATCGGTGCATCAAATGTATTCGACTTCGAAGTCGATGATGTTCATATGCTAAGCGGAGGAGGCTTCTATACCTCCAATAGCCGTCGCGGCGCACTTATGCTTATGATGAACGACTGGCACCCGGATTTATTGGACTTTATCACTGTCAAACAAACAATGGGCCAAGTCACCAACGCCAACCTCTCCGTCTGTGTGAGCAACGGATTTATGGAAGCCGTCAAGAAAGACTTGGACTGGGAGTTGGCTTTCCCCGATACCAAGGACCCCGAATATGATACCGTCTGGAACGGCGATTTGGCTGACTGGAAGAAACGGGGCAAGGCCGTCAAACATTTCCGCACCGTGAAAGCCCGCGAAGTATGGCACACCATTATTGAATGTGCATGGAAATCAGCCGAACCGGGCGTTGTCTTTATGGAATATTACAACCAGATGTCGAACAGCTGGTACTTTAACCCGATCATCAGCACGAATCCTTGTTTTCATCCCGACACTCGGATATCAAGCCAATTTGGCTTGATGCGGATCGAAGATCTTTTTCTCAAAATGGGTCAAGAACAGTTCTTGGTTGCTACAGATGAACGATTGAACAGTCAGGTTCAGGTCGTTAACGGACCGTCTTACGAAGTATCCGGAGTGAGCATGAGGCAGGCGACTGTGTTTCCAACCGGAACTAGAGAGACCCTTGAAGTACGGCTGCATAACGGTATGCTATTAAAAGTCACCCCCGAGCACAAAGTTTATACAGCAGCAGGCTGGAAAGAAGCCGGGCAGCTCGGAGCAGAAGATGTGGTCTACGTTCAATCCGGTGAAGGACAGTTTGCCGACAGTGATGAGTTGGGCGAAGATTGGGGGCGGTTCCTGGGCTGGTTAACGGGACACGGATGGGTCTCCAAACGCGGTGATATTACGATGGAATTCAACAAGGACGATGAAGAAGCTATTCCCCAGATGGTTGAAGCGGGCAAGAATATCTCGGGAATCGAAGCCAAAGTCTATATGAAGAATAATGAAACCTCGCAAATCTTGTGGTGGAAACAGCAGCTGATCGATCGACTATTGGAACTCGGGGTACAGCAGGTTAAAGCCTCAGCCAAAGAAGTTCCGGCGGCGATATTTACAGCCTCAAAACCCACTGTGGTCGCATTCCTGCAAGGATTGTTCAGCGCGGACGGCACAGTTCATGAGGAAGAGATGTATCCGGCGGTGCGAATGTCATCATGCTCCGAGAAATTGCTTCAGGACGTGCAGCAGCTTCTGATCAATCTTGGCATCCACAGCTCCATTGAACAAGCTTTTCAATCCAGCTTGCTTCATGAATTAATCATAAGCGGCAGCAACATTTCTGGGTTTAAGGCACAGGTTGGTTTCTTCCTTTCCGGAAAACAGGAAGCATTGAATCGAATTTCCCGCTCATCCCGCAGAATCGAAAATTATTGCTCGCAGGTGAAGAGTGTAACGAAAGGCGAAACTGTAACGGTTTACGATATCACGGAACCCGTTACTCATTCATTGATTGCTAACGGGATGGTAGTTCATAACTGCGGTGAACAAGGCCTGCCGGCATGGGGTGTATGTAACCTGTCTGCGGTGAACTTGTCCAAATTCTATGATGAGAAGAAGAAGGATGTCGCGTGGGAGGAACTAGCCAAAATCGTGCGTTATTCCGTACGTTTCTTGGATAATGTAATAGACAAAACCCCGTACCATTTCGAAGAAAATGAGAAGAATCAGAAAAGCGAACGCCGTGTGGGCTTGGGCACTATGGGTCTGGCTGAGCTGATGATCAAGCTGGAAGTACGTTACGGCAGTCCGGAGTCGCTGGTGTTCCTCGATAAATTATATGGGTTTATGGCCAAAGAGTCTTACATCGCTTCCGCAGAAATCGCCGGAGAGAAAGGCTCGTTTACACACTACGACAAAGATAAATTTCTGCAGAGCGGCTTCCTGAAAGTCATGACCAGCGAGTACCCGGAAGTGGGCGCAGCTATCGTCAAGAACGGCATGCGCAATGTCACTGTCATCACCCAAGCGCCTACAGGCAGCACGGGCACGATGGTGGATACCTCTACGGGAATTGAGCCGTATTTTGCCTTTGAATATTTCCGCCAGAGCCGCCTTGGCTTTGATAAACAATATGTGCCCATTGCCCAAAGGTGGAAGGATGCCCATGAGGGTGAAGAGCTTCCGGCTTACTTCACCACTGCCATGGATTTGTCCGCCAAGGATCATGTTCGGGTGCAGGCAGCAATTCAGAAGTGGGTCGATAGTTCCATCTCGAAAACCGCCAACTGTCCAGCGGACTTCACCATCGATGAAACGAAGGAGCTGTACGAATTGGCCTTTGATCTCGGCTGCAAGGGTGTTACCATGTACCGTGACGGCAGCCGCGATG
>DASWUO010000487.1:0-4833 GCA_036401615.1 Bacilli bacterium
TTGTTTTCCTCCTGGTTATCATTGTTCAAATCTCTTTCCGACTCAATATCATTGAAGAATTACTGTTGAACCAGCTGCCATTGCTGGTTGGTACCCCCGCTATATGAATTTTGCTGGATTTGTGTGCCGTTCACGGTAGAAGATCCTTTTACCTCAAGGGCTTTCAGGCTATGGCGTGCTATGGTCTTGAAATAGCCGCTTCCAACATCTGTGATCTGCCACTGTTGATTATTGGGTCCTGAGAATGGCCACTGTATGGCTTTTGCACCATTAGCGGTTGAAGCGTTATAAATATCCAGCGATTTTCCACTGTTTACGTTGATGACCTTAAAATATCCGTTGCCAAGATCGGTAATAACCCATTTTTGGCTGTTATGCCCACTGTCTGGCAATTGTACGACGTTCGCACCATCGGCCGTAGAATCTCCGGATATACCTGCCAGCTTGCCGCTGTGACGGGCTACCATCTTAAAGGTGGCGCCGTTTGTTATACCGGCTAACGTGGTGGCATTCGCTGAATTACTGGCCGATGATAAGTTCTGAACATAGTCATATGCTTTAACCGTGTAACTATATGCTGTTGACTTGCTCAAAAAGATGTCGCTGAATGACGTGCCAGTTGTAGAGCCTACTTCAACTCCGCCGCGATAAATTTTATACCCCGACACACCCACATTGTCCGTTGAAGCCGTCCAGCTTAAATTAATTTGGGTGTCTGAAACTGTTGTGGCTGTTAAACTGGATGGTGTGCTTGGAACCTGGGTATCCGTTGCAGCTGAACTAACAATTTGCCATTGTTGATTTAATGCCCCATTAGCTTGCCATTGGATGTTTTGTGCACCATCCAATAAAGATGCTCCGTTGATGTCCAGATACTTACCGCTATTCTGATTTATGATGTTGTAGTAACCGGTTCCTAAATCTACAATTTTCCATTGTTGATTAATCCCTCCGGTGTTCGGCCATTGGATATTGTTTGCTCCATCTGCTGTGGAAGCTCCATTGATATCCATAAAATCACCGCTTTGACGGTTGACAATGATAAAGTATCCGTTCCCCAGACCGGAAATTTGCCATCTTTGGTAAGCCGCGCCGGTGTCAGTAAATTGCTGGACCAATGCACCATCAGCGTTTTTGTCTGTGCCTGCGATGGTTAATGTCTTGCCGCTGTTTCGATTAACGATTTTATAATCGAGAGCGGGATTAAAGGTGACCTGAGTAGGGAGAGTATATGCAGCACCGGAAATCACATAAGTTGTAACGGATCTGGGTGCTGCTGTATGCGTAAACTGTTTATTCGATATGGAAATTCCCACTGAAGCAAGATCTTCAGTTCCAGAAGTTCTAAATCCCTGACCTGTTCCCACAGTGGAGAATGCTGATAAATCATAAGTGAAGTCTTGCGCAGTTGTTGTATCATTGGTGGTAACAATGACCAGCTTCTGGCTTGCTGCGTCGTAAGCTGCGACTGATTTGCCATT
The DNA here is from genome assembly GCA_036401615.1 of Bacilli bacterium. GTDB lineage: Bacteria > Bacillota > Bacilli > Paenibacillales > DASWUO01 > DASWUO01. The sequence goes on from DASWUO010000487.1 coordinate 1,482, forward strand.
ATTAATGCCAATAATTTTATACCCCTGTTTAATATACTTACTGTAATTACCCATAGCATAATATTTCTTTGTTACATTATAACCATTTGGACCTTCAAAGTTGGCTTTAATCAATCCATAGTTATTATCTCCTGCAGAATCTTCTATGGCCTGCCAATAATGCCAACCTGTAGCTTTCAGATTTTTGAGATCATTTAATACGACATTTGACAGGTTCATACTGGCATCAATATCATATATGTCTCCCGCACCGTTATTGCCCAACTCGGAAATCCATACTTTCTTCCCATGTTGCGCCGCGATGTTTTTAAGTTTATATTCGTTTGCCCGAGTCCCGTAACTATGAGAGTTGATTTGATGGATTTTCGATTTTGTTGCAGCATCGTACTGATTGAATGTATTGAAGGTGCTATCAATATTGTATTCCTCAGGGCCGCTGATCTTGGTATAGGCTAACTCTCCGCTCGTGTTCAGCTGCATATGAAGCTCCTTAAGAATCTGTTGTTGGTTAGCTAGATCAAAGTGCATGCCTTCCTGATTGTTGCCTCCCGTCCCATTGAGCCCTAGGCCAACCCACCATGTTGAAATCGGTTCGTTTAAAGGAGAGATTGTATTGAATGTAATGCTCTCTGCGGTTCTAAAATGTGTCAAAGTATCTACCACGTAGGTTGCAAAATTATCATAGTAATCCTGCTTTAAGTTGTTGCCGCCATTAAAATTACCTGAAGCACACAGATTGTATGTCATCCAATAGGGGGCTGAATTGACGAAAGCTTCTAGAATGTTCGCTCCTTTGGCTTTTGCTGCCCTTAACACACTAATCTGGTTTTCATCTGCAAGCCAATCATAGGAACTTGCTTCTGTTGCCTTAAAACCAGGCATTTCCGCACCGGGTCGGGCATCCATATGCGAGTGGGTAGGGTTTTCTCCACCACCAATATTATATCTGAGCATGTTAAATCCGAGTCCGGTTGTCTGACTAAAGATCTTGTCTACAAGTTCATCTTCCATTGCATTATTCCATCCGCCGACCACATTTGCCCACCATGCCAATGAAGTTCCCCAGCCATCCCACGTCTGGTATTGTTCACTTGGACTTACCGTTAGAGTTGTAGCTGCCCTGGATGTTTGAGTTGTCCAATTGCTAGTGGTGGTTACAAGCATTATTGCGATAAATATAGAAAGTAGTTTTACAAACTTTTTCATAGCGATTCATCTCCCATTTCTATAAATTTATGATACAAAGACTAAGACATCCATTTAGTTTTTAATCTAATCAGCACATTAACCACCTCCTAAATATAATAATTATAGACAATGGAACCGTTTTCATTTAGAAAAAATAATTTTCAGCTCCACCACTATTTCAGTTTGCATTATTATTAAACTATTTTCTATGAACTAAAGTTACCACTTTAGTTCATAGAGTCTTCCTCAAACAAATAATGAATAATGAAATATAATAGAGCAATTTGGGTTCTGTTTTTCAGTTGAGTTTCCATTAGAATTTCGGAAATATATTTTTTAACCGTCCCTTCGGTCAGATAAAGCTCTTTGGCGATTTCCAAATTAGACATACCCAACCCTACACACTTAATTACCGAAAATTTAACACTTGTTACTTCCAGCAAGTATTTCTCAAATAACTCCAAATTTTCTTTTAATTCTTCGGGAATCACTCTCATATCGCATCATCCGATTGGTTGGAATATTAACCCGGTAATCACAGCCTCTTCGTTGAGTTCCACAGCTTCTATTAATAGAGCAAGGCGGTTCCCTTCTTGTTGAAACCAAGGTTCCGGCAAATAAAATATTTCCTGATTTCCTCCGCTAAATGCAGGTCGTGATTCAGAAGATAACCACAGTCTCCCAACTAAACGTCCATTAAAAAAAGCGCTGATCTTTGCGTTTTGACCTGAACATTTTACAGTTAAACAACGTGGCGGCACTTCTATCATTTCACCATATAGCCAACCTACTTTGCCTGATGGCAAATGAAAAGGAAGTAAGGTCTCTGCGGATTTAGGCTTGGCCTCTTTCGACTTCTCCCAGAGTTCGAACTCTCCGCTGCCGGCAACCCACCAATCAATGGCACTTCTTCCTTCCAGAAGGATCACTTTCCCAACAGCTTGATTAAAAAACCTTTCAAGATATAGAGTGATTTGGGTTGAACCCTCTGTTTGAACATAAGCCGATATGTCCATGTACGGGTTAAATGGGTTTACAACACCCACAAATTGACCACTCACATATACCAATGCCTTGGCTTGCAGCCCTTGAAAATGCAATGTCCATGAGTCCGTATCAATGGAAGGTATAAAGCTTTTACGATAATACGCACCGTTCGGTTGGTTCGTCGCTAACCAACTGCCCCATCCTGTAATGACCCAACCCGAGTCATTTAGTTCAACCTCGGAAAATTCCTCCTTTGGAAACCCGTTTGTTTCCGAACGAAACCGCCAATTCTCGTTTAAATCCTTTATGTTTGTTACTCCAACTAAACCACCCAAGCCCTTTAGAGAGTGCAGCTGTAAAGAAGGAAGCAAGGAGTCATCAAAATTAGTATGTCCCCAGATTTCTGAACGAATGACAAGTTCCATATCCTTTTCATCTGCAGCAATAGATGTAGAAATATACTCGCATCCCCCTCCCGGGTTCACTGTCCCGTAATAGCTGCCATTGCAATAAACAGAGAGGATGTCACTTGCATCGTGAAGCAAAATCCCTTGAAACGAACCAGCATTCTCGGATTCTACTCTGGCCCCATACCAACCAAATCCCCGAAGTATACCGACTTCTTCCAGTTTCTTCGGCTTATGTCCTAATTGTACTTTTTTCTCAAACAGAGAAATGCCAGCATCATTCAGAATAGTTGCAGACCATTTCAGCTTTGGATTGTTCAAAGATGATTCTTGTGACGAAACAACATGATTTATATGATTCAGCAAAAGTTCGCCATTGGCCGAAATATCCATTCTTGCAGCCTCACGGCGATCTAATCCTATAATTTGAAGTTCTCTTCCATCCGAATATTGAATATTGCATTTTGAGATACTGCCATGGTCAAAGCATAAGGTAACCTGCTTGCCTTCATGATGAACAATCATGCCTTCGGATCTATAGACGACTTCTGAGGGGAAGGAGAAGCTAACCTCTGCCTCTGTTTCTGTATGAAATACCATCACGGTAAGATTGTCCCCAATACCCCTTACCAATCCAAGCTCTCCGGTCGCATATACAATCCTGCCCTGTATTCCCCAAGCAGATAAGGGTACATCTTGCAGCACCATCGGACATTGACTAGGTGAAATAGTCAACTTTGTGTGTCTTGGATAGAAGGAATCCTTGTTAT
>DASWUO010000488.1:0-3447 GCA_036401615.1 Bacilli bacterium
AGAACAAGCACAGCCTTAACAACGGTGGAAGAAACGACTTTTTCACTTGGATCTTTCTGCATTAATCGGTGTCGGCCCATTAAGCGCGCACATCCTATCTTAGAAATATTATTTCTAATTTAATCACAAGTCGGAAAGACCTGCAACAATGCGGCAAAATTTAATTGACGGGTTGGGTTATTTTAGATAATATAGGTTTAGTTAAAAATAGAAATTATATTTCTAATATAGAAATAAGGAGAGATTTGAAATGAAAGCACTAGTCTACGAAGGTCCGCGGTTGATGAATATGAGGGATATGCCGATCCCCATTCCAAACGAGGATGAAGTGTTGATTCGGATGGAGCGGGTAGGGATTTGCGGATCGGAATTAAGCGGATATCTGGGGCATAATTCCTTAAGGGTGCCTCCGCTTGTGATGGGGCATGAGTTTTCAGGTGAAGTTGCCGGGTTGGGTAATCGAGTTTCCTCCTTTAAGGAAGGGGACCGAGTTACAGCAAATCCCTTGGTCAGCTGCGGCATATGCCGGGATTGCCAATCCGGGGCTGCCCATCTTTGCTCACAAAGAAAGTTAATTGGCGCACATCGACCCGGGGCGTTTGCCGAGTATGTGACAGTCCCCGAGGGAAATGTGTATCTGCTTCCCGGGAATGTGTCCTATGATGCAGGGGCATTGACAGAACCTTTTGCCTGCGCCGTCCATGTTTGCCGTCTCCTCCATTTAACCCCCACAGATCGGCTGCTTATTGTGGGAGCAGGACCTATTGGATTGTTTATCCTTCAAGCTGCCCATGTGTATGGTTTGACAAACATCGTGATTATGGACCTGAACCGCGAACGCTTGGAAATTGCCGCTTCCCTTGGAGGAATTACAGCGTCATCATCGGAAGAATTGAAGAAGTTTACCCCTGCAGGCGGGTTTGAAACGGCAGTGGATGCTGTTGGCATGAATGCAACACGCAACCAATGTGTGCTTTCTGTTAGAAACGGGGGCAGAGTAGCCTTTACAGGTCTTCATGAAGCGGACAGTACGCTTCCAATCAACACGGTGATCCGTAACGAAATTCAGATCTATGGCGCGTTTGCTTATGCTCCGAATGATTTTGAAATCGCCTTGCAATGGCTTAGTGAAGGCAAGGTTAGTATGCTGGATTGGACGCTGCATGCTCCATTGGAAGAAGGCGGAGCTTGTTTTGACAAATTAATTGAAGGTCCGGGCAAGATTGCCAAAATATTATTGACGCTTTAATTTTTCAATTGGGAGCTGGTATGTAATGGTATGGGAAAATAAAGTGGTTATTGTAACTGGTGGAGGCAGTGGGATAGGTGAAGCGGTTTGCCGCCGTTTTGCCAAAGAAGGGGCTTCGGTGGTGGTTGTAAATCGTACTGCATCTAAAGGGGAACAAGTGGCGAAGGATATCACTGCGTCAGGCGGAAAAGCCTATGCTCTTCAAGGGGATGTCTCTTCCGAAGCAGATGTAAAACATATCATTACAGAGGTCATGAAGAAATTCAGCAAGATCGATGTACTGGTTAACAATGCGGCGGTATGCCCGCAGGTGAAGCTGACGGAGATGACATTGGAAGAATGGAACCATGTGATCAGCACCAACCTGACTTCGGTGTTTCTATGGTGCCGTGAAGTTATTCCTGCAATGATCAGCCAAGGCGGAGGTGTTATTGTTAACGTTAGTTCGGTGCATGCGTTGGCTACATTAGACGGATATTCGGCTTACTCTGCTTCGAAAGGAGGGATCGTCAGCTTAACGAGAGCGATTGCGCTTGATTATGCCAGACAAAACATTCGGATCAACACTGTCCTTCCGGGAGCTGTTCTTACACCAATGCTTGAGTCAAGTGCAAAGAATTTACATACGCCAAAGGAAGAGATCATGAAGGTTTGGGATCAATCGCAGCCTATTGGAAGGGTTGGTCAACCTGATGAAATTGCTGTTGCAGTCATGTTTGCTGCGAACCCGGAAAATTCTTTTATGACGGGAGCTTCCCTTGTTGTCGATGGGGGCATGACGATTGAGTTGTAGTAATTGCAAGATAGGCACCCGCCGTTTCATTAGAATTTGGCTTGCATACAATGAACTTCCCCAATAATTCTTCAATAACCGATAGGAGTTAAACAACTATGATTAAAAAAAGCTTCATTGTGCCGATTCTTGTTCTGTTTATTCTGCTGGTGATTATTTTGATGATGACGGGTTAATTCGATTTATGCTATCTTCTCCATTTGGTATGGAGGGGATAGCTTTTTTTTTTGGCAAAATAAAATTTAGTGTGTATATCTACAAACAAGTTTAGAATAATTGCAGATTTACGGTTTTTTTTTATTCCTGTAATATAGGAGTTAACACATGCATTGGATTTGAAAGGTTTTTAGAAAGGAGCACGGCTATGGAAGTTTTGTTGAGCGAAGACATCAAGGTGATTCAGGAAATGAAAGCGAATTTAGACTCCTGTATTCTGGGGAAACAAGATGAAATTATGCTGTTATTAACCGCATTATTGGCCGGCGGCCATATCTTGCTGGAAGATGTTCCGGGAACAGGGAAGACTGTGCTCATCAAGGCTCTGGCCAAAACCATCGATGGTCAATTTCGCAGAATCCAATGCAACCCCGATTTGCTTCCTACCGATATTACCGGTGTTTCTATCTATCATCCCAAGAGTGAATCCTTTATCTTCAGGCCGGGTCCGGTGATGACGAATATTTTGCTGGCAGACGAGATCAACCGGGCAACCACGAAGACCCAATCAGCCTTATTGGAAGCCATGGAGGAAAGACACATTACGGTAGATGGCGAGAGTTACATATTGCCTAATCCTTTTATGCTGCTGGCCACCCAGAATCCAATCGATTTCGAAGGGACCTATGTGCTTCCGGAAGCGCAGCTTGACCGTTTCATGTTGAAGTTCAGTTTAGGTTATCCGGACGAAGCCACAGAGAAATTAATGGTTCAATCGCAAAGCAAGGGACATCCCATAGATGCATTACAACCCGTAACCGATATTGCCAAGATTCTGGAAATGCAGCAGAAAGCTAAAGGGATTTATATGCATGAGGCTGTTGCCGAATATGTCGTATCGGTTGTCCGAAAAACACGTGAACATTCGACCATCTTCCTTGGCGCGAGCCCAAGAGCTACTCTGGCCCTTATCAGTGCATCCAAAGCTTATGCTTTCATCAATGAAAGAGACTATGTCATTCCGGACGATATTAAGATCTTAGCGCCGTATGTACTGGGTCACCGCATGATCCTGCATTCCGAAGCCAGAATGGAAGGCTCTACAATTGCCTCCGTACTCCAATCCATATTTCAACAAGTGAAAGTTCCTGTCCGAATGGAGAAGTGAACCCATGATCGCCTTAGTCAAGAATTGGATGGTTAGGCAACAGAGGATAAGTAATAAATTTGGGGTCGTTTTAGTTTGTCT
>DASWUO010000489.1:0-16473 GCA_036401615.1 Bacilli bacterium
GATTATAAACGACCAACAGCGCCTCCATTTGGTTGTCTGCAGTCAATACGTGCATTACCGCATCCAGTCCCTCCCCATCTGGCTTACGTACGTGCACAAGATCCCCTTTTTTAAAAAATTCAGCGTTTTTCTTCCAAAAACTTAACCAACGGTTAATGATGCCCTGACTTACAGGACCATCATAAGGAACGTGTTGGAAAACCGTGCCTTCGAATCCATACCCGAAACAATTGGCCAGAAAGGCGTTGTATTCCCTTGTATGCTCCTCCAGCGGCTCTAAACTTGGACCTCCCAACCATGGTACAAGAGGAATATAATATTCTCCTTGTTCCGGCCGGTATACCTTGGTAAATTCATAAGCCCCTTTTCGTGTGGAAAGGATTTGATCCCAAGTAGTCAAGCTGCCGAACTCGCCTTCTTCATAACCGCTTGTCGCTACGCGGTTGACGCCATGGGCAAAGGCGCAAAAGCCTTGGGCGGAACAGCTGTAAAAGCCTTGGGCATACATTCGTTCATATAGTTCAACCTGCCGCTGCCAGCTTAATGCTTGACTTGGGCCTCCGGCTTGATGGGCATGGCCCGGGTTTGTGCAAACATCACCGTAATAGGGCCCGTCTAACAAATAACCGTCAAATCCGCCGGTTTTCACCGCTTCTTCAATTTTAAAATTGACTTGCGGCCCCCAATCCGACCCGGGACATAAGGTTTTACCCCATCTCATGCTGTCGTCATCGGCTGCCCAAACCAGCTCCCATTGATGATCGGCAACCGCTTTGCTTCCCATGTCATCCCAAATCGAGACATAAATATTATAAAAAGCGATTTTTAACCCGACGGTGTGGGCATAATCGGTTAATTTGCGAACATCCTCCCAACCGTTTGGAAACAAATCCTCCCGCGGATGATAATCCGCATAAGTGGCAAATATCGGCGAGGTCAGGACGCCGTTAATCCACCCGTGGGTAAGAATAACCCCTTCATAACCTACTTCAGCAGCCAGAAGAATGCCATTATACAATTCTTTAATATTTGTCGCAGGCGCAATCATACAGGAAAAGAACCTTTCGGCGGTCCAAGGCATTAATGCGCGTGTCGCCCGGCGGTATTCCATTCCTCTTCTTTCTTCATTCCTGTTGGAAACCGCAAATTCGTACACCTGAAAAGATTGAAAGCTCTCTCCGGAAACCAGCCATCGATCCAGATTGTGCGGATATTGAAAAGAGGTTAAAGCCTTTTTCACGGTTAATAGATCTTCAACATATTTCGTCTGCTTCTCTATCCAAGGGGAGTTCACATCACCGGACTCTTTCACCATGGCTCCCCGGACAAAATCATTTTCAAAAATAAGGCTGGCCTCCCTTTGATCGTCCGGGGTTATGGCCTCCACCCGAATATGATCCAGCTTAACAGCAAGGGAGCTGAAATTATCGATTCTTATCCTTTTTGTTAAAACAGGAGCCGCACCGGAAGCCTCATAAATCAGCGTCACTGTTAAGCCCTTTCTTAATGGTTCCGGAGCTGCAAAAGCTACCTCAAGACGTGTGCCCCCATCCTCCAAACCACTTTTATTATGGCCGCTGTATTTAAAGGACGTTAACTCTTCCCGGCCGAGAGAAAATTCTGTATTATTTATCGTTACCATTCCTTCGGAATCGGTAGGACAATGAATTAACCTTGTTTGAGAAGGCAGAGACAGAAATGAACTTGTAATGAAGCCTTGCTTCGTAATTTGAAACACACGCTGCATATAGGGACTTTCAATACTAAGTGATAACGGCTTTAATGATTCCATTTCTTTCTCCTTCACTATGCAATCTCATTAATAATGATCAGCTCAGACATGACCGGTCCCGGTATTCTGATAGAAATCCCCCGGGAAGACAGTTCATAACCGCTTGTTTCAAAGCTCTGCCCTAAATTGTCCAAGTAAACGTTATATTTTTTGGAAATATCGATCCCTTTGGGAGTACATTGATAAACTTCGCTTTCGCTCTCTCCCAATCTAAAGATACCAACTATACTCTTGAAGAAGTCAGGCGCTGCATATTCCAGAACCACCCAATTTCCAGGCTGTCTGAAGTTTTGAATAGGCGTATGGTGGAACACCTTGCAGGAATCCAGAATGGGACGCATCTCCTTCTTATAAAGATCAACAGCATGCTTCCAGCTTTGCAAAGAGCTTTCATTGGCTTTCTCTACCATAGGAAAAACGCCGCTAATACAGAAATGTCCGAACAATCCTGCCCTGACCATAAAATCGGCATCGGCAGGCGTCATACGGATAGCCCCGATTAAAGGCATGCATTGCTCCGGCGGAAGCGCCAAGGTAAGGCCGTTCAGAATCCTTAATTGATCTACCGCGTGCCAGTTATCGGAAATTTGCGTCCAATGAAACTTGCTCATGATGCCTAAATCCAGCCGACCTCCTCCACCTGAACAATTCTCCAGCAATAAGCCCGGGAACCTTGCTTGAAGCCTTTCAAATACCCGGTATAATCCTTCAAAATATCTCCAGAGCGTCGTTTCCCTATATTCACCGTTAATCGATTGGCCTCCAATATAGAGTTCGTCGTTATGGTCCAACCGGAAACAATCTATGTTATATCCGGATATGATCGCCTCCAGTGTCTCATAAACATAATCCTCCACCACGGAACGTGAAAGATCCAACATTTGCAGCTTAGTATCGCCGCGTGTTACGAACCAGTCGGGGTGCAGTTTGGCAAAATCGGATTGTTCTGCGGCTCGTTCGATTTCCAGCCAAATCCCGCATTTCATTCCTTTTGCCCGGGCACGGTCGAATACTTCATGAAGTTTACCTTCCAATAACGGGTTCTCCGTCCAATCGCCTACGCATTCATACCAATTTTTATCCTTATCTCCAAACCAACCGGCATCCAGCATGAACAGTTCGCAGCCGACCCCAGCCGCCATATCCACCTCGTCATCCAGAAGCTCTCTTGATATTTGCGCATTCATCGTATAACCCGTATGGTTGTATTCCACAAGGTGCTGCCGGTCAGAAGGTTGTTTGGGAATCACAGATGCTCTTAAATGATCATGTGTAGCTTGAACAGCTTCATCCAATCCCCCATAAAGCATAGAGAAGTGAACAGCAGGCGTAACGGCGCTCTCTCCTGCCTGAAGTACTTTTAAAGGGGCAGGTCCGGCAAGACCGACTTTTCCGTATAAATAAGCTTTACATTCCACATGGGGCAATGCCGGCTCCAATTCCGTAGTGAATTCAATTTTCAAGTTACCGGACCAGCCAAAATGAAGCACAAAAAGCTCGCCATTCACCTCATTGCGCACCATGTACATGGGAGGATTGTGTTTTCTTTCTTTCAACTGCTCTATGCATAAAGAACCTTCGGGCAAGGTTTCCCAACCAAATTCACCCTCCATTCCCCACATTCCCTTATAAAACCTGCCCAGCTTAAAAGGATTTAAAAATCCTGTCATACTATTCGATTTCAAGGTTAAACCGTCATTGGCCCATGTTATAATCCCTGCCCAAGGATATACTCTGGAAAGCGATAAAGGCCGACTTCCCTTATTGATGATTTCCAACCACCGGCTGATAAAAGAAGTGCCGTCCAATTTGGTATGAATAATGACTCTGACAGGCTTCCATAGGTTGTCTAATGTCACCAACAGTTCCTTCCCGCCCGGTTCATGGTTTATTTCTTGATGAGAAACCCATTCCCATCCATCATGCAGCAGCTGGCCATCCGCCTCGATTTCGAAAGAAGGAAGATGGTTCTTCATCGGCCAAGGTGAACCGGGTGAAGCGTCCTTCCACCAATTCGTGAAGAATATTCTTTCCCGGGACATGCATCTCCCCATTGCCGATAGATGAACAGCATTCAAATTTCCGTTAATAAAAGCTTCTTCATAAATAAACTTATTCGCGTCAAACCTTACCCAAGGAAATGCCGGAACGGATTGGGCTGTGGCATTCGAAACCTCTTGATCGACAATGATATTTGAACTCATGCTTATTCCATCCTTTCTGCCAACCAAGCTGTTATCTTAACTTCCTCCATAACTGTACTGATTTAGGTCTTACGCTTCTTCACTGTCGTAAAACAGGCTCGTTCCCCCATCCATCTGCAAGACACTGCCGGTCATATATTCTGCTTCTCTGGAGCATAAGAAAAGCACCGCATCTGCCACATGGTCGGGTGTTTGCAAGCGGCCGAGGGGAATTTTACGCAGAAGCTCTTTTTCAAATTTAGGGTTTTCCAGCATGATTTGTTTGGAAAGTCCGGCATTGACGATGCCAGGCGCAACAGAGTTGGCACGTATTCCGTGAGTGGCCAATTCTTTAGCAAACCCTTTCATTAAAAGGTTCACTCCGCTTTTTGTCACCGCATAAGGAACCGTAGTGATATGCGGAACATCCTGCACCCAGGAGGAAATGAAAATTAGCTGTCCCTGAATATTTGTTTTGATCATGCTTTTCGCACTGTGCTGGGCAACATAGAACGTACCCGAGAGATTTACATCCATATGCTTATCCCACTGCTCTTGCGTAATTTCCACAAGCCGTCCGGCCAGCACAACCGCTGCATTACATATGCATATATCCAAATGACCAAAGTCGTTTACAATGCTTTCAACCATCTTTTCAACCGCTTTGTAATCCGTTATATCACAGGGATAATAATTGGCTTTTACGCCTTTTTCTTTGAAAGACTGAACAGCCTTTTGCCCAAGGGAAACATCAAGGACATCATTAAGGGCAAGATTCATTCCGGCTCCCGCTAAGCTATTCGCCATGGCTCGGCCAATATCGCCAAGAGCCCCGGTAATCAATACAGTTCTAGCAGACATTCCAACACAACTCCTTATACTTCATTATTGTGAACCGCGGGAAATGCCGAGCACAGTGCAGGGACCGCTGTCCACACCATCCATAAGAAGCGGCAGCGCAATCACCTGCTGTAAATCCGATAGATCATCCTGGAGATTCAGATCTTCAAAGATAAGAAATTTTCGTCCTGCCCCGCCAAGCAATACCCTGTGCGCTTCCATGCCTTCTTCCAAAACCTCAATGGCCGCTAAAGAAATCACATCCAACCCCAATGCTCTTAAACTTGGAAAGGTATCCCGCAAATATTGGGCAGCTTTTATCGAGAATCCGGGATTCTTAAGAGAATACCGCACAGGATCACTCTCCCTGTATTGACCGTAGCCAGTCTTAATTAATAAAAGATCGCTTTTCTCAATCACTGTTCTATAAGGTTCCAAATGCTCCGGTTGAAAAAGCCCAGTGTCCCCTATGGTAATAAAGATGCAGCACGGACGGTCAAATACGAAGTCAGCCATTGAAAAATCCGTGATCTTATAACCTTCGGGCGCTACATGGTAAGGAGCATCCACATGAGTGCCGGAATGGGAAGTAATACTTGCCTTATAGACATTAGCCCCGTCCTGTTCAATAGAATAAAGCACCTCGGTCTCGAGCCTTGGTATAGCCGGCGGATAAGGTCCGCTTGCCGATAGATTATAGGATAGCTTTAGATATTTGGGCTGAATCAACATGCAGTCCCCCTTTCCTTATTCAAACATGTCCTGAATCATCGAAATTTCCTTGTAGGGATATTGATTGGCAATATCTTCATCCATATCAATGCCAAGACCTACCCGGTCAGGAATTTCCAAATAACCGTTCTTTGGTTTAAAAGTATAGGAAAACAGCTTATTCTCCCATTCAATATGCTCTACATTAAACTCTAAAATCACAGCGTTGGGAATCGAGGCAATAATCTGCAAGGACATGGCGGTTCCTACCTGACCATGAATGTTGTGCGGGGCAACAGGGATAAAAAAGGCTTCTGCCATGGCAGCAATTTTCTTTACTTCTGCAATTCCGCCGGCCACACGTAAATCAGGCTGAATGAAGTCCACTGCCCTCTTTTCAAGCGCCTGTCTAAAATCATATTTGGTATAGAATCTTTCACCAGCTGCAATAGGAACAGCAGATTTGCTTCGCACCTCGGCAAGGCCATCTATATTCTCAGGCATAATCGGTTCTTCAAAAAACATAGGCTGAAACTCTGCGATCTGTTTGGAAATTTGAATCGCCGTATTGATATCGAATCGCCCGTGGCCTTCAATCAAGATGTCCACTTCGTCCCCGACAGCTTCTCTTACCAGGCGGATACTATGGATTACCTCTTTCATCTGCGATCTGGAGATCGTCCATTCAGCTTTTCCAAACGGATCCCATTTCAACGCCGTAAATCCTTTGGCTACGGTAGCTGCTGCCCTCTCGGCAAGCTCCTCTGCCGTATTGGCTCCAAAAAACCAGCGGTTGGCATATACCCTGATCTTATCGCGAAATTTCCCGCCCAAGAGCTGGTAGACCGGAACATTCAACGCTTTGCCTTTAATATCCCAGAGAGCCCCGTCAACAGCGCTCAATGCACCCGTCAATATGGCTCCCGCTCCCCAATAAGCATCACGAAACATCGTGTAGTAATGCTTTTCGATATCAAAGGGATCTTTGCCGATCAAATAATTCCTTAAGGTGGAGATCGCTTCCTTAACCGCACCTTCCCTGCCTTCAACCGAGCTTTCCCCAATGCCGGTTATTCCTTCATCTGTGTAAATCTTTGTAATCACCCAATTATCATGATGGGCATGCACAACATAGGTCTTCACATCGATAATTTTCATCAGAAGGAACCTCCCCAACCTTTATTTTCTCCAACAGTTTGCTTATTGGAGTTCGGGGAGTTTGCATAAGACATATCCTCCTGCTGTCCGGTAAGGTGATAATGAATCGCTTCAGCGATTTGATCAGGCTCCATCCCGTGTTTGCGGTAAAGAAAGGATGGGGAAGCCGCTTGTCCATAGATATCTTTCACTCCGAAACGAACAACAGGCGTGGCAATGCCTTTTTCCGACAAGGCTTCCATCACAGCGCTGCCCAATCCGCCGATCACATTGTGGTTATCCAGCGTGAAAATAAACTTATGCTGCTTGGCAAAAAAACGAATGCCGTCTGAGTCAATAGGTTTAATGCTCGGCACATGAAGAATGGAGACATTCAATCCTCTTTCAGACAGGAGCTGATGGGCCTTCAACGCCTTTTCCGTCATTAACCCGGAAGTAATAATTCCTGCCCCGGACCCTTCCTTTAATAAATAGCTTTCGCCTATTTTCAGCTTATACTTCGTGGAATCAAACAATAAAGGCAGTTCGCCCCGTTTTAAGCGAAGGTACACAGGTCCTTCATGTTCGGCAACCATCTGAACGGCCATAGCTGCTTCGGATGCTTCCCCTATATCAATAACGACCATATTGGGTGTTGATCTCATGATAGCTAAATCGTCTATAGCTTGGTGCGATGCTCCTCCCGGGCTGGATAATCCGGGCATCATGCCGACCAGTTTCACATTAAGCTTGGGGTAAGCGATGGACATTGCCACCTGATCATAGGGACGTCTGGTCAAGAAAACGGAAAAGCTATTTACAAAAGGGATATAACCTCCCTGCGCCATGCCCGCAGCGACCCCCACCATGTTCTGTTCAGCCATGCCCATACTGAAGAACCGTTCAGGCAGCTCGGAACGAAAGGCATCGACTTCCGTTTGTTTGGTTAAATCAGCACATAAACAAACAATCTCTTTTTTTTCTCTGGCAACCGAAACTAAGGTCTCTCCATAAATCTTCATCTTGGCAAGCGGGGGCTTAGTCCCATAATCTAGTACCGCTGAAGTGATATTTATCATCGACGGTCCCCACCCTTCCCCTTGATTTGTTCCAATGCTTTATTGGACATATCTGCATTCCATTTCACATAATGTACATCCGCATGCTCCATGAGGGATGAAACCCCATTTCCCATTTGGGTTCTCGAAATGATGGCCTGAGGTTTGCCTTGAACTTGTGCTGCCCGATCAAATGCGGGCAAGATTTCTTCAAACCGATGACCGTTAATTTCGGCCACATCCCAACCAAATGCCTTCCATTTATCACCTAATGGTTCGATGTTGCTTACATCCTGCGTGTATCCGTCGGCTTGAACCCCATTTACATCAACAATCAAGGTAAGGTTATCCAATTGATGATGCGCGGCAACCATGGCAGCTTCCCACGTTTGCCCCTCCTGCATCTCCCCGTCGCTCATTAAGACATATACTCTCCATGGCGCTTTGGCCAGTTTTCCGGCTAGAGCCAATCCAATACCTCTGGAAAGGCCTTGGCCCAGAGATCCACCTGTAATTTCAATGCCCGGGGTAAACTCGCAGCCGATCATTTCCAACTGGCTGCCATCCCCGCTGTAGGAAGGGATCAAGCTCTTGTCCATTTGTCCCAACTCCATCATGGCTGCGTATAACACAACGGCATAATGGCCTACAGACAATAGCAGACGGTCTCTGCCTTCCCAGTTGACATTCAGCGGATCGAGTTTCATTGCGTGAAAATATAAAGCCGTAACTACTTCCGCCGAAGATAAGCTTTGGGCTACATACCCGCCGCCGGCCGATTCCGCCATTCTGAAAACATTCTCTATAACCTGTGTTGTTTTCTGTTTCAGATCGCCCAAAGTTAAAACGGTTTGCATTTCCCCACTCCTCAATAATAAATAATTCTCTACAACAAACTACCGCCATTGACTCTTAATACATCCCCGGTAATCCATGATGAGGCGGAAGATGCCAGGAACATCGCTGCATTTGCCATATCCTGCGGCGTGCCGATTCTGCCGAGCAGGGTTCTTTCCCCGAACTGTACGCGTTGATCATCGTTTTGCACATTTAGCATCGGTGTGTCCGTTGGCCCGGGAGAGATAACGTTTACCCTGATCTGGTCTTTGGCGCCTTCTCTGGCTAAAGACTTGCTTAAGGCGATAATTCCACCCTTTGACGCGGCATAATGGGCGGCAGGCCGCATACTGCCATACTCTCCGGCAGTCGAGGCGAAGTTAACCATCGAACCCTCTCCTTTTAGCTGCATAAGCGGAAATGCTTCGCGGCACATATAGAACGTTCCTGATAGATTAATATGAATCATGCGTTCCCACCGTTTGGAATCTATTTCAGTTACATTCCCCTCATCCCAGATAGCCGCGCAGTTGATCAGGATGTCTAAAGTATTGTATTCTTGGGCAATCTTCTTATAAAATTCGATAACTTCCTCTTCATTGGTAATATCCGTTTTAACCGATACGACCACCGCTCCAATATTCTTAATGCGTTGCGCCGTTTCTTCCAGGTTCGTTTCATTAATATCACAAATAGCCAACCTTGCACCTTGTTTAGCCAATTCCAGGGCAATATGCCTGCCCATGCCTCCTCCTGCTCCTGTTACAACCGCCGCTTTTCCCTTCAAATCTTCTAATATCATATTTCTGCTCCTTTTTTCTTCCACATCGGCTATTTGTTCAATAATTCATTGTTGTCTACAATGACTGGCCTTTTAATTTAACAAGCTCCTCTTGATGCCACTTCACAATTTCGTCGGCACCCAGCTTCTTAGCCTCTTCAATAAATTTGGCTTTTTCCGCTTCAAACTCTTTATCCGTTTTGATAAGAATCATTTTGATTTGATTTGTTTTTACATAATTCGTGAGTTTAGTATCGATTTCTTTTAACCCATCCGTAAGCGATGGCATTCCTGTGGTGTATGAAGTATCAAAGTTGGTTTCTTTCTTGTCTTTGTAAAGGTCACCTGGAAGCACTTCTCCGAAGTGGGCACTGCCCGCCTTTTGGACTGTGGTTAATCTTGTCTTTACAACATCAGGCAAATACATAAAGTAGATGGGTGTATTGTATTTTTCATTTATTACAGAATTTCCCCTGCCGGCAATATTATGGTATTTATACACACCACTTTTAATTCTGTAGTCCGGATCATTCTTTAATCCATCCAATACTTCTTGTTTCACTTGCGGTTTGCCGTCCACTTCATCCCAATGTACACCCTTGACACCATTGAGTATGAGCTCTGTTCCTTCATCGGAAATCAGGAAATTTAATAACTCCATCGCTTTTTCCGGGTGCTTCGATTTTTTGGAAATAAACATCATTTGTGCACCCTGGGGCTGCTCAAACGAAACCATATATTGATCAAGGTCGTTGGGTGCCGGCATTTGGAAAAAGCCTTTTTCCGGCGTGCCATTCTTCTCAAAGGTTTGATTTCCTCCGTCAATATTCCATGGCGCCCATCCCAGAAACACCCGATTTGCAGCAGCTTTCTCCAAATAATTGTCCCACTTCATGGTAAAAGAATCCGGATCAAGCACTCCCATTTGATTAGCTTTGTTAAACCAAGCTACCCCTTTCCAGAAGAAGGAATCGGGATCTGTCAAAGATGAGGTATATTGCTTCTTTACCATATCCCACGAACCCCAAGTGCCTATTTGGGCTTTCCCCTCAAACATGCCAAACGGTGCATTTATCGCCCAATCGCCCCATACATCCCCAAACCAACCGGTTACACCATAAGTCTTTTTCCCGTCCGCATTTTTGGGCTCCAATTTCATCATTTCGGCTAAAACCGGCAAATAATCATCCATCGTTTCTAATTTTGGAAATCCTAATTTTTCCCATAAATCATATCTTAAATAAGGTCCAACTTGCACCTGAAGCGGATCAGCTTCCGAATCGCCTCTTAAACCCAGAAAGTACATTTTGCCATCCGAATTTCCGTCCACGTCTTTACCCAGAAATTTCCGTGAATATTCGACACGGTAAGGAGTTCTCTTGAGAATATCCTGACCATATTTTTCAAGTAACTCATCCATAGGAACGGCAGCATGAGCGGAGATGATTTTGTTATATAGATCTGCTGACGGAGCCCAAGCAATATCCGGCAATTCCCCGCTTGCCAATTCTGCGGCAAACTTGGCATTGATATCGGACACCGCGTTGGCCGGTATAATATTTAGCTTGATGTTTAACCTTTTCTCAATCTCTTTCATCACCGGATCCTCTTGAAAACCTGCCTGGAAGCTTTTCTCAAACTGTGGGGTAGACATGGTTAATACAATGGGCTGTTCCATCTTCACCTCTTCTTTAGCGGCCGTTGGCATTGGTTCTGCTGCTTTCTTTTCTCTTTTTGCACATCCTGAAGCTAACGAAGTACCTAACAGCACGATCAAAGACAGAAACAATATCCAACCCCGTTTTTTTATTTTTGCCACTTTGAATCCTCCCATTTTTCATTGTTTATATGTGAAATCCATTGAAGGAGTAAACTTTAATCACCGTTAACCATTAGCCTTTAACTGCGCCCAGCAGCATTCCTGAAGTAAAAAACCTCTGAAAAAGAGGATAAACAAAGAGAATAGGCAAGGTAACAATCATCGTAATGGTCATGCGAATAGAGGAAGGCGTTACTTCAACAACGGTTACTTTACTTATGTTAGTACCAATTGCCATCAAATTGGAGGTCTGATCCGTTAAATAGGAAAGCAGCAGCAGCTGCAAGGTTTGTAAGTTCGGACTGCCGGCCAGGAAGAAATTATCCTGCCACGTATTCCATTGATTCACAGTGGAGAAAATAGCGACCACTCCCAAAACAGGTACGCATAGCGGCAGTATAATTTGAATATAAATCTGGAAAACTCCACCTCCATCCATCATCGCCGATTCTTCCAGGGAAGAAGGAAGCTGTTCAATATACGTTTTAATCAGGATCAGAAAGAAAGCTATAATGGCTGAAGGCAAAATATATAATAAAAAATTATCCTTCAACCCCAGTGTCTTCATTGTGATGTACCATGGTATAAGTCCGGCGTTAATATACATGGTTGATAAGGTGACGCGATACATCAGCTTACGGTATTTCAAGGTGGATTTCGTTAATGCGTAAGCAAACATCGATGTGCAAAACAAGGTAACTGCGGTCCCCAACACCGCTCTGGAAGCGGATATAAAAAAGGCATGCACGATACCATTCAACTTGAACAGCTGCAAATAGTTCGAAAGCGAAAACCCCTTAGGCACAAGGTATATTCCGCCTTTAGCAGCTTCCGTAGGAATGCTTATGGAATATATAAAGATATAATAAAAGGGGTATATGCATATAAGAACCAAGAACATCAGGAATAAATGATTACCGATATCGAATAATTTTTGCGGTAGATTTCTTGATAAATTCATGTATTTCCCCTCCAACCTTAGAAATTATATAATGGAATGTCCATTGATCTTTTTAATAATCAGGTTCACCAGAAATAAGAGAGTTAAGCTTGTCACGCTCTTGAAGACTCCGATGGCTGTGGATAGGGAAAAATCAAAGTTCACTAAACCTATCCGATACGTGTAATAATCCAACGTTTCAATCTTGTTATGTACAATAGCATTATGAAACACATACACTTGTTCAAAATTGCTGGACAACAAATTACCCACTCCCAACAGTAATAAAACACAAAAGGTTGGCATTAAGCCTGGCAGGGTAACATGGAGCGCTTGGCGAAACCGACTGGCGCCATCTACATTGGCAGCATCGTAGAGTTGGGGGTCTATCGCCGTAATGGCTCCTAAATAGATGATGGCTCCCCATCCAACCCCCTTCCAGATTCCCACGAAGGTTTGAAAATACCAGGTAGCCCCTTCGTTGGCTAATAGGTTGGTCGGCTTATCTATCAGGTTAAGCTTCAATAAAATATCATTGATGAATCCCCCATCCACCGATAAGAAGGAAAAAAAGATCGAGTACACAATGATCATGGAAATAAAGTTAGGCAAGGCAACCGTAGTCTGAATGAACTTCTTTATTTTCAGGCGTTTAACTTCCGATAACAAAATAGCGAGGACCATCGGCAGAGGCGCGGAAAGGATACTCAGGAATCCCATAGCCAAGGTATTTGCAATGACCCGGGGTAAGTCACTGCCGTAACTGAACATAGCCTTAAAGTATTTGAAACCGACAAAATGACTTTCAAATATAGGAACCCCAGGAATATATCTTACAAAAGCCATCGACCAGCCTAATAAAGGCACAAAATAAAAGATCATCACAAAAACAAAAAACGGGATGGACATCAACCATAAAACAAGGCCGGTTTTGGTTTTCCGCTTCATTTTTATAATGCAGGTTGCGGGATTTGCTCTTGTTTGGTTATGAACTATATCCATGGCGGCCTCCGCTGTCTTCTATACTTTAATACTAGGCGATCGCGAAAATGCTTTCAATGGTAATAACTTTCGAAATATAGCCCATATTATTGCAATTTTTATGAACGCAAAAAAAACTGGCCATGCATGCCAAGATCCGCTCCAAATCGTTGATATTCATTTAAACTCTGAGGGGTAAACTCCTGTGATTTTCTTGAATATTTTAAAAAAATAATTCGTGTTATGGTAGCCCACTTCCTGGGCAATGGCTGTCGCTTTTAAGGTCCTGTTGGAGAGCAGATGCTTCGCCTTTTCCACTCTCAGCTTATTCAGATAAGCTGTAAACATTTGTCCGGTTTCTTTCTTGAACAGTTGTCCCAGGTAGGCGGCATTTACATGAAAGGTGTGGGAAAGCGCCTGCAAAGACAATTCTTTGCTGTAATTGGTTTCCATATAATTTATAATTTCGCTGATCACCGGGTTTTTTATATGGTCATCTTGAATGTTTAAGTCTATAGTCTGGCCGGTGAGGTTTATCACCCAATCGGAAATCTGCTGAATGGTTCGCATCTTCATCACCTTGAGCAGCATATCCTTCCTGTCTATTAATAAAATATCGGGGTGCCGCATCAATAATTTTGTATTGTTAATGATGTGATACAACACTTCAATAGTAACGCTCTGAACCAGAGACGGGGTTCCATTCTCCAATTGATCTAAACGTTCATATAAATTTTTCACTATGGCAACAGCTGCCGGTTTATTTTTATTATCAATGGCTTGCTTAAGCTGGTCAAAATCAATATTGATTTCACTTTCCCTTCGATCCTTCTGCTTCTCTATATCGCCATAGGTGATCATCTGATTTATCGGGTAAATCAAAGAGTAATCTTGTAATGCTTTGGCTTTATAATAACTTTTATCAAGTTGAATAGGCTCATCTTCCGCAGAACCTACCGTGATAAATACATCCTGCTTCAGAAAGTTGTTGATCCCCTTCATGATTTCATCAAGCTTATTGAGGAGATCGGTGTAACCGTTCTCTGCATTACTCATGGACAATATAATAATATCATCTTCCAAATCATTAAAAACAAAACCCGAAACATCCTTAGCGATAATCTCTTCACAAATATTTCGCATAGCATAATTAATTAAGCCATCATCTCTATTGCCGGGCTCTCTTATTTCCAAACGACTATTAATTTTTCTGATAACCGAAACAATAAAGTGCTCATAACCCATATCGATATTTAAGAATGAAGCTTTATTCAGCAGCTCGTGCATGCTGATATTTCCGGAGACTAAACGAAGCAGAATATTATCTTTCAGTGTATGGATAGCTTCTCTTACATGAATCTGTTCTCTTAATACGATGTTGTTCTTCTCCAGCTTGCTGACTACATTTAACATAGTGGTTGATAATTCTGTTCGATCCACAGGCTTTAATAAATAATTTTCAATGCCCAGCAGTGCTGCTTGTTTAACCAAATCGAAATCATCGTAACCGCTTAAGATGACACACTTTATGTCCATTTCCTTCTTTTTTACATATTCAATAAGCTCTAATCCGCTAACTTTCGGCATCTTAATGTCCGTAAGTAAAATATTCACTTCCAATTCATCCAATAATGCTATAGCTTGCTCCCCATTTAACGCTTGGCCGACAATTTCAATGCCGTGTTCTTCCCAGATGATGAAATGTTTCAAGCCTTCCGTAATAAGCGGCTCATCATCCACAATTAATATTTTATACATGGCTATCCAGTTCCTCCTTTGTGAGTGCAGGTATTTTTAATATAACCGCGGTGCCTCTTCCCTTCTCACTTATGATTTCCAGGCCATAGCGCTCCCCGAATATGATTTTGATTCGTTCATTCACATTTAACAACCCGATGTTTTTACTGTTATTAAGACTGGAACTGTTAAGTTTATGGTTGATTTCATTTAGCTGTTCCATATCCATTCCCATGCCATTGTCTTCAATGGAAATATGAATTTGGTTGTCTTTCATCATAGCCCGAATGGTAATCTGATTGTCATCCTTTACTAAATCTAACCCGTGAATGATACTGTTTTCCAGAATAGGTTGAAGTAGAAGCTTGCCGATCGCATAATGCATGATTTGCTTATCAATGTCGAAGATCACTTTTATTTTGTCTTCATACCGGTATGAATAAAGCTTCAGATAAAGCTCACAATAGAATAGCTCCTCTTTTATTTTTACAATATTATCGCTTTTAATGACATTCCTGAATAAAGCGGAGAGAATATAGATCATCTCACCAACCTCTTCATTTCCACCCATAATGGCTTTCATTCGGATGGATTCCAAGGTATTATACAAAAAGTGGGGATTCACCTGGGATTGCAGGGCTATTAAGGCGGCGTTCTTATTACTGATCTCAGCAATATATACCCTGTTTATATACTCTGCAAGTCTTTCCTGCATAATGTTAAATCGATAAGCAATTTGTCCTATCTCGTCCTCCGACGGTTTTAACTTGACCGTATTAAGAATATCGCCCTGCGGCAGCTGTTTTAATGCATTCACAATCACTTTGATTTTTTTGGAAAATATCGTGAGACTTAAGATGTTTAGAAGGATGGAGATGGCTACACAAATCATGCCTATCCAATAGATTTTGTTTTTAATCGTCTGGATCGGCATGAATATTTCATCTTTAGGAATAATGCCGGCAATAATAAATTCATTATCCGTATGCAGCACATTGATGATACTTTCTTCGTTGGTTATTACATTGGCACGCGACTTGGCTATTTCATTGAAATAGGGATGTTTTTTGGTGTAGTACTCCTTAGAGGAATCAAAAATGATTTGCCCTTCTCTATCAAAAATAAGAATGGTTCCTTTCACTTGTTTTTCATATTGTTCATAGGCATTTTTAATTGCATTCGCATCAAAATTGATGAGAAGTACTCCTTTATTTCTGGAAAGATCCTTCGTTTTAAGATTGATTCCAATAGTGAATACCCATTTTTCCTGACGATTCATTACTTTAGGTTGATAAGCCGGGGTAATCTTCGTCCCAAATAAAACATCGTTAAATTCCGCAAACCAACTCGTATCCTTAAAGAAAAATTCATTTTCTATATTCCATTCGGTGGAGGAGTAGAGAAACGTTTTATCATTTTTCCTGGAGTAAACCGCAATGTTGGAAATATCCGCATCCCGTGTAAAATTAGAATACAAAAAGGCATCCATTTTCATTTTCTTCTGCAGATAGCTATAACTTTGGGTATCTATGGGCTCAAGCAATTCGAAGATATAGGAATAAGATTCCGGATCAAAATAGATCTGCTGGATGATATTCGTAACAATATCATTCTTCTCTTCAAAATACTTATTTACGTTTTCAAGAATTTGCGTGTT
>DASWUO010000490.1:0-3438 GCA_036401615.1 Bacilli bacterium
TGACGGAGGGCGGGCTGTGAATCGGCAAGAAGAGTATGCACCTTCAGTTTATTTCAGCTTGCACAATAGATGGATCCTCAGTTTCATATTATTCGGTCTGGTTTGGGGGATGTTCCAACTCCACCACCCCTTAGCTTTAAGAGGCCAATTAAGAGTGATGGAAGCCATGACCACAGATATTGGGTTTGAGACGATCTCGCAATGGTATAATGAAACCTTCCAAGGATCTCCTTCCCTTATACCTGCATTCCACTTTAAGAAAGCACAGAAGGTCAGCAGCCCCGAAGCAAAACAAGTATTTTCCCCTCTTGAAAAGAGCAGCATGGCCACCGGGTTCATGACTACTAATCAGGGAATAACACTAAGAGCAGCATTAGGAACCGCAGTCAGGAGCATGGAAACAGGGTGGGTTGTTTATGTAAATCATACATCTGCAGGACATACTGTTGTGATTCAGCATGCTAACCAAATCCAGACTGTTTATGGTTGGGTTGATGAGGTTCTTGTCCGTAAAAATGATTGGGTGAAGGGGGGAGAACGGATAGGAACCATATCGCCCGAGCCTAAAAGCGGGCAGGCCGGTTTATTATATTTTGCCGTGAAACAAAAAAACAAATACATCAATCCCCTGGAATTGATTCCCTTTGATTAGGTGGATGGGCACAACGTACCGCTTACATCCGTTATTTATCATGGTGATGATGGTATCCGTGGCCACCGGTTTTTTTAGTGAACTTATGACACTCTTTGGCATCGTTGTGATCCATGAAATTGGACATGTTGCGGCAGCGAAAAGCTTTGGCTGGAGGGTGAAAGAAGTGCAGCTGCTTCCCTTCGGAGGGGTCGTTGTTGTAGATGATCAAGGCAGTGTGAACGCCTGGCAGGAAATGGTGGTTGCCCTTGCGGGTCCCCTGCAAAATGCACTCATGGTGGGTTTGGCTTACTTGTTAGTATGGTGCGGAATTTGGGAGCAGGATTGGGCAGTTTATTTTATAAAGGCGAATTTAATTATCGGGTTATTTAATTTATTTCCCCTGCTTCCGCTGGATGGCGGTAAAATTATGCAATCTTTATTAAGTTTGTTGTTGTCTTATCACCGGACCATTGTTTGCTGCACTGTAATTAGTTTGTTGCTTAGCTTTGTGATGGTCATGGTTTCTGTTTATCCGGGCGGCCAAGGGATTCAGTTGAATCTGTTGCTGATCGGGTTATTCCTGTTCTATTCCAATTGGCACGATTATAAAAACCTGCCCTATCATTTCTTGAGATTCTTGATCAACCGGGGGGAGAAGGTTTCTTTAATGATGGAACGGGGGGTCTTGGCCCAACCGATCATAGTGGATCATCACATTACCATCTCCCAAATTCTTCGCTTGTTTATGAGGGAGCAATACCATCTTATCTATATTGTTAATCAGGGTGGTCACATTCAAGCTGTTTTACCTGAGCAGAAGGTGCTGAATTATTATTTTATTGACAACAAGCCGTCAAGAGCCATTTCGGAGATCTTAATGTAAAATGATAGAAATTCTAATTAGTGGTTGTGCTAGAGCCGGGATTGTGTTAAAATTTGAAATTGGAGTGTGAATTACTTCATACTGTAACCGCACGCGCTGGGTATTCAAGCATACTGCCATAATCAACGTATATGGGGTGTCACCTAAGTATGGCGAGTCTTAAGATTGAGGAGGTGCAACACTATGTACGCAATTATCGAAACAGGCGGCAAGCAATACCGGGTTCAAGAAGGCGATGTAATCAGCATTGAGAAGTTAGATGTTCAAGTTGGTGAAGCCATAACGTTTGATCGTGTTCTTGCTGTTTCTAAAGAAGACGGATTTATCGCAGGCAGTCCTTTAGTTTCCGGGGCTACCGTATCAGCTACAGTGGACAGAAGCGGTAAAGGCAAGAAGATTATCGTTTATAAATACAAAGCCAAGAAGAATTACCGCCGTAAGCAAGGCCATCGTCAACCGTTTACACAAGTCATTATTGGCAAAATAGAAGCTTAAGAGGCCGATATTATGATTCGCGTCAATATAGTGAGGAATGCGCAAACCCGCCTCATTCAACAATTTACTGTCGATGGACATGCCAATTATGATAAATCGGGCAAGGATATTGTTTGTGCAGGGGTTTCTGCAGTGACCGTCGGGACCGTTAATGCTATCGAGGATTTGCTTAAGGTGCCATTGGAGCTCATAGTAAAGAAGGGGCTTCTGCAAGCAGCCCTCCCTAATATTGAGGAAACCGGCAAAGCAGAGAAAGTTCAGCTATTGCTCGAAGCCATGGTGGTTATGTTAACATCCATTAAGAAAACCTATACACGCTATTTAACAATAAATGAAATTTTGGAATAAAGGAGGCAGACGAATATGTTAACAATGGATCTTCAGTTATTCGCTTCGAAAAAAGGCGTAGGTTCCACTAAAAACGGCCGGGACAGTATCGGTAAACGTTTAGGCACCAAACGCGGAGACGGGCAATTAGTTACGGCAGGCAGCATTCTGGTACGTCAACGCGGCACATCCATCCACCCGGGTACTAATGTTGGTTTAGGTTCCGACTATACCCTTTTTGCAAAAGTGGAAGGTAAAGTGAAGTTTGAACGTTGGGGTCGTGACCGTAAGAAAGTCAGTGTTTACCCGGTAGTTCTTGAAGAGGCGCCGGTAGCCGCTGCAGCAGAGTAAAATTAACTTCCATTGCCCTGGCGAGCTTATCGCCGGGGTTTTATTTTTTATGCTATACTATTGGAAACAGCCGCCAGATCGGAGAATATAAGAAGAATGAACAGATGGAAAGTTGCACAGGCTTCATCAGCTTTAATGATTCTTGTTTCTTTACTTGGGCTAATCTTCTTGCCTAACCTTGGGTTAGGCAGAGTGATGGTCTCGTTCTGTATTCCTGTTTGTATAGGGTTATTTATTTGGGTGGACCGGAAAATGCAAAAGATGGGGTTTGACAGAACCGTAGAGCTTAACCAGATAACGGCCATTAGGACGATGGACTACCAAAGGCATGACTGGATGAATGATCTGCAAGTTATTTATGGATATTTAAAGCTGAAACGTTATGATAAATTAGAAATCTGTATAGAGAAAATCAAAGAGAAGATGAATCGGGACAGCAGGTTAGCGAGGATCGGCATCCCTTCATTGATATTATTCTTATTATCCTTCCGTTCACAAAGCTTTGCTCCGTTCCAGTTGAGAATTAACTTCACGGAAGAAATCAATATGCCGCAGAAAGTTGTGGACTCCTCCTTGGTATCTAACATCATCATGGAAACTATCCTGTATTTCCAGCATGCTGCAAAGCCTGCAAACAGTGAAACCAATCAATTGAATATGAATTTTGAGTTAAAGGAACATTATTTATTATTGGTCTTCCAATATACAGGGGAACTGCAAACGCAGGTTTTAAAAGACACTCTTATAG
>DASWUO010000491.1:0-3298 GCA_036401615.1 Bacilli bacterium
CTGTTAAGGGAATGAAAGCCATACTTGAATACGATGGAGCTAGTGCTGATAAAGATCAGTCAAATGAATCTGATTCGCTTCCTATGTTTGACATGACCCGTTACGGAAAAAATTCCAAGTCCTTGTTTACGCTGGATCAAAAATATGATTTAGAATATACCATGAAGCTCAACACGGAGGAAAAGGCTGGAAAGCAAGTCTTTACAATCAACGGACTAACATTTCCCGACACTGAAAATCTAATCGTGAAAAAGGGCAACAAAGTGAAGGTACGCTTCGTGAACAATTCCAAAGAAGATGATCACCCGATGCATCTCCACGGGCATTTCTTTCAGGTATTGAGTAAAGACGGGAAACCTTTAGACGGTTCAGCCATTGTCAAAGACACATTGAATATAAAGCCCGGTGAGGAGTATATCATTGCCTTTGAAGCAGATAACCCGGGGAATTGGATGTTCCATTGCCATGATTTGCACCATGCTTCCGGTGGAATGATGACGCATTTGCTTTACAGTGATTATACAACTGACTTTGTTCCGGACCCGAACGCTGGTAATATTCCCGAATAAGTGAATGGTGAGTGAGATGATATGCTTTATTTACAAAAACTTCTTGTTGCTCTTCTACTGCCACCGGGCTTATGGATAATTCTACTCATCTTGCTTTCGGGACTAATGTATCGACGATATCGACGATGGGCAATTATGTTTATGATTACTACTCTAATCCTATATGTGTGTTCAATTTCTTTTATCTCGGATCCATTGGTTCGCTCTCTTGAATTAAGGTATACCCCTTCAGCTTCCATTGAAGGGGATGTCATTGTCGTTCTTATGGGAGGGTCAACAGTGGATACCCCAGGAATAGGTGGACCCGGGCATCCCTCTGGGGAGACTGCAGGTCGACTTATTACTGCTGCATCCCTGTATTTTAAACTGGGAGTTCCTATTATCGTATCAGGTGGTCAAGTATATGCAGAATCCGGATATGAAGGAGAAATCGGCAAAAGAACATTAGTTGCTATGGGCGTTCCAGAAAAATTAGTCTTTGTCGAAAACAGCAGCCGCAGTACAACAGAAAATGTTTATAATATAAAGCCCATTTTAGATAAATCTGGATATCTTAATCCTATTTTAATTACATCTGCACTTCATATGACCCGATCCGTTCGTAATTTTGATAAAATTGGGGTTGAAATTGAACCTTATCCGACCGCATATATGGTGAGCAAAAAATTCAAATTAAATATTAGTCACTTTTACCCTTCATATGAAGCTGTTAATAAAACAGGACATGCATTGAAAGAGTATTTAGGATTGATTCTATTAGAGTTCCAAAGATAAACACAGTTTTTATGCAATAAACATAAATTATAAGCCTACACGGGTTATTGTGTAGGCTTAACTTCTTATTAGGAGAATTAGAAGGGCGGATATGTTTTACTTATACATAATAATGAATATTGAACATTTGTATCATACTATCCTTATCCGTTTGAAAAAAAGGGGGGGAATATGATAGCATCATTAAAAAGTCCAAGAGGAACCTTAGTGGTTTTACTCATTGGAATTCTTTTGTTCCACTTGGGGAGCTACATGGTTTTACCGATACTCCCACTATTTCTTAAGGTTCAAAAGGGACTGTCGATTACGGAAATTGGGCTTGTCCTTGCTGTTTCCCCTTTTACGTTTCAAGTTGGCAGCATGTTAGGCGGTGTTTTGGCGGATCGAATTGGTCGTCGTACAATTATTGGAATCGGGGCATGGATAAACGCTGCTGCTTTAATGGGATATACGATCGCTAACGAAGTATGGCTTTTTATTTTAGTAGGGTTATTGAGCGGTTTCGGAATTGGTCTAAATGCTCCGGCAACAAAAGCGGCGATTGCTGCGATCGCGTCATCCGGTAACAAGCAAACAACGGCTTTTTCTATGCGGGGAATCGCAGCGAATATAGGGACAGCAGCGGCCGGTTTGTTAACGTTTTATATACTAGGCGGCACGTCGAACTTTGTGTTTTACACTGCCGCCGCTATGTTTATCCTGTTAGGTTTGATGAGTTGGACGTTACTTCCTAGAGGGTGCGGAGAAGAGGCTTGCTCCAAAATACCAATTAAATCGTACTTTAGCATATTTCAAAATAAGGCCTTTGTTGCATTTTCGGTTATGAGTATGCTGCTTTGGGCTCTTTATGCTCAGTTCGCTTTAAGCATGCCATTAAGAGCAGAGAATGTATTACCTGATCCCAGTATGGTCAGCTTGGTGTGGACTGTTAACAGCTTTGTGGTCATTATCTTGCAGACCCCCATTTCCAGATGGATGATTGATAAGATTCACCCTTACTTTTCATTATCGGTGGGGATGTTGTTTCTTGGAGGTGGCCTCGGAACTATATATTGGTCAAACAGCTTTTATGGCTTTGTTATGAGCGGGGTCATTTTTATTATCGGGGAAATGTTGATTGTTCCGACGATGGACAGCGCTATATCCAGATTTGGGACTGCCCAGATGGTGGGCATGTTATTTGGGCTTGCAAACTTCGTATCAGGGGTAGGAGAGAGTACAGGAAAATTTGTGGGAGGTCAATTATTGAGCTTTGGCACTAACTCCATCGTTCCTTGGCTTACGTTCACAATTGCTGCTGTAATCACCAGTGGATTGTGGGCTCTCCTCCGATTTTCAAATTCCGTTCAAAAGCCTTCCCCAGATTCTTTAGCAGCCGAACGATTACAAAATAACGATGGAAAGCCAAACCATTCATTTATTGACTGGGTACTAGGGCGGAAGAATAAAGCGAGGTAATGGGTATGGATAGGCATGGGCTTGGATTATAAGGACACCACGCTCTTGGTATGGTCTATTTTTCAGCAATAAACACACTGTAGGACAAAAAGTCGCGAAATTGATGGAGAAAGGCTTCATTTCGAAGGGAGAATCCTGCCACGGACGGGTCGGAAAACTTTTCAAAATCAATCACTTGGTCAGGGTCAAAGATACCTTCCCGATTTCATTCTCCACACGAAGATAGGGAAGTTCATTCTGCGGTTTCCATGACCACACATAAGGAAAACCTGCATTATTCATCATTCGGATCCATTCAACTTCATACGGAAGATGGGGGCTTCCGTACAATTTGCACATTTCTGTATCCAAGTCGGGGTGATGCTTTATCTTATACAATTCCCTATCCCACACCTGTCCTCCTACGCGCAGTACCCGGAAGTACTCTTCAAAAGCCTCTAACGGGTTTACAAATACCGTCACAGACTCGGCAATAACTACATCGAAAGAATCCGAAT
>DASWUO010000492.1:0-4137 GCA_036401615.1 Bacilli bacterium
TCTCATAAGACCGCCGCCGCTGAAGAATCCGCGGTTTGCGGCAGTTCCCGGTGACGTTGTAGTTTTACCCGGATCGGTTTTCGAGACATTGCCGGTATTTGTTTTATTAGGAGGAGTGTAAGTCCTTTTACCAGATTTAAAACCACCGCCCAAACGCGGTCTGGCATCCGTTTCCGGCGCGGAAAACGCTATGAATACCATCAAAGCCATAAAAACCAGAATTGTTCTTTTCATCTTGCTGCTATTCTCCTTTTTCTAAAATATTTTTAAGCGTAACAATAAGAGTTACGCTTAATATTAGCAGCGGTTTCATTTTTCATCCTAAAATTGTTACAATGAAGTGAAGTTGGTTTTCGATCAGGGAATGAATGAATTCTTTTAGGAAAATGGTGGGTTATTATGACAAAATACGCAGAAGAATATGTAAAATACCTGATTTATTTTCATACGGACCGTGATTTCTTTGAATGCCATGAAGTGTTGGAGGAGTATTGGAAAGGCAATCCGAAGTCCGGATTTAATAAAGCTTGGATTGGATTAATCCAGGTGGCCGTCTCAACCTATCATCATAGGCGCAACAATATTAAGGGTGCCCATAAAATGCTCGATCAGGCACTCATAAATTTGTCGGCAGATGATTTAACCCAGCTGGGTATTAATTCTGGTGTATTCCTGAAAATGCTGCAAGAGCGCAAAACGCATTTGGAGAAAAACCCCAAGGCTCCTTATTCTGAGATGGATATCCCTATTGCCGATCCCGAACTGCTAAAGCAATGTAATGATCTATGCGCCAAGCAGGGACTGCAGTGGGGCAGCATAAGCAATATGTACGATGAGGAGCTTATTCATAAACACAGCAGAAGGGACCGCAGTGAGGTGATTAACGCACGATTAAAGGAACTCGAACGAAGGCAAGCCAGTAAGGAATCCGTCTAAACTTCAGAAGTTAATTCAGCGCCTCTTTCAGCATTTCCATCTACAATGACTTCTAATTTACCGGTAACGGGGTGAATAATCATGCCGTGCACGAGGATATTGGCCGGAATTAAAGGATGGTTGACAATAATGTCCACACTGTTCTTGACACCTTCCGTAACGCTGTCAAATCCCGTTAACCAGCGCGACAGGTTAATTCCGGAATGTTTAAGAGTATCAATAATATTATCAGGAATGCCGTTTTGTCTCATCTTGGCAATAACTTTATTAGAATCCAACCCAGTCATGCCGCACTCATGGTGGCCAACGACAATCACCTCGTTAGCCTCCAATTCATAGATAGCGACAATGATGCTGCGCATAATATTTCCGAAGGGTTGAGTAACAATGGCTCCGGCATTTTTAATAATTTTGGCATCGCCGTTCTTCAAATTCATGGCTTTGGGAAGCAGCTCTACTAGCCTAGTATCCATGCAAGTAAGTATCACCATTCGTTTGTCCGGATAGCGGGTGGTGCGGTAAGCTTCAAATTCTTTATTTTCCACAAAGGCTTTATTAAATTCAAGAATTTTTGTTATATTGGTCATGGATGATCCCTCCGCCATTATTTTAACACAAAGCGAAATACAATAATGTAAATTTTGTATGAACAGTTGATTAAACATAGGGCACCAAGTAAAATCAGAACTAATATCCATAAGAGAGGGTTTGAACCGAATGAATAATGTCATTTCTACAGTAAAATTAGACGAATTTAGGTTATTTATCCGAAAGATCAAAAGCTACGAAGAGGCCTTAGGCGTAATGTATTGGGACTTAAGGACAGGCGCGCCGCGCAAAGGAGTCGAAGCCCGATCCGAAGTGATAGGTGTGTTGTCAACGGAAATGTTCAAGTTGTCGGTGTCCGAAGAAATGAAACAATATCTGGAGGAGTTTTCCCGGCCGGAGCGCTTTGAGCAATTGGATGCCATAAATCGAAAGATCGTAATAGAATGTAAAAAAGAATACGATCACAGCATCAAGATTCCGCCGGAGATGTATCAAGAATACGTGGTGCTGACTTCGAATGCAGAATCAGTTTGGGAAGAGGCCAAGCAGCTTTCCGATTTCAAAATGTTTGAGCCTTACCTGGAGAAAATTGTTGATTTTAACCGTAAATTTATTGAACTATGGGGGTACGAGGGCAATAAGTACAATGCCTTGCTCGACCTGTTTGAGCCCGGAATGACGGTGGAGAAGCTGGATCAAGTATTTGATGAATTAAGGACAAGACTGGTTCCTTTAGTTTCAGCCATTAAGGAATCGGCGAATAAACCGGATACATCGTTCCTGAAGCATAACTTTGATAAGGAGAAGCAGCGCCAATTCAGCCTGTTTATTCTGCAGGAGATGGGTTACGATTTTGCCGCAGGCAGGTTAGACGAAAGTGAGCATCCTTTCGCTACAGGATTAAATCCTGGTGATGTGCGGATTACAACTAAGTTTAAACCGGATGATGTGACCTTCGCTCTCTTCGGAACCATCCATGAAGGCGGCCATGGCCTCTATGAACAGAATATCTCTCCCGAGCTCTTGGGGACTCCGCTGTGCACCGGAACCTCCATGGGTATTCATGAGTCGCAGTCTAGATTCTGGGAGAATTTTGTCGGCTGCAGCCGCGCTTTCTGGCAGCGGTACTATGGAGATTTGCAGAAGCTGTTCCCCGTAGAATTAGGGAATGTACCTGTCGAAGCCTTCTACCGGGCCATAAATGAAGCAACCCCTTCATTTATCCGGATAGAGGCTGATGAACTCAGTTATAATCTGCATATTATGATCCGGTATGAGATTGAGAAATCGCTTATTAACAGGGACATTAGCGTTTCGGAGCTGCCCCGTGTCTGGAATGAGAAATATAGAGAGTATCTTGGAATTGACCCAAGAAACGATGCAGAAGGCGTTCTGCAGGATGTGCATTGGGCCGGCGGCTCCTTTGGGTACTTCCCTTCTTATTCACTGGGAAACATGTATGCGGCTCAAATGGTTCATACCCTTAAAACCGCCATGCCCGAGTTTGAAGCTTTAATTACGGCTGGCAATTTGCTTCCTATAAAAGAATGGTTAACTGACAAGGTGTATCAACACGGCAAGCTGTTAACCCCGGGAGAAATTATCCTGCAGGTTACGGGGGAGCCCCTAAACCCGTCTTACCTTGCCGATCATTTGGAGTCAAAGTACAAGGACATTTATCAGTTATTTGATTAATGTGTGACGCAGAGAACTATTACAGATAGGAGTACTCCCATGGGTATGCGTGTGATCAAAACGGCATTGGCAGCGATAATAGCCATCTATTTAGCCAAATTTTTGGGCTTGGAGTTTTACCTCGCTGCGGGACTGTTGGCTATACTGGGAGTAGATACAACAAGAATAAGCGGGTTAAAAAATTCGTTCGAACGTATTTTTGCTTCTATCCTCGGATTGTTATTCGCTGCGTTCTTATTTTACCTTTTTGACTTCCACATCTGGGTGTTGGCTCTGTTTATCTTTATCGCCTTTCCTGTTATCGCCAAAGTAAATTTAGGCAGCGGAATTGTTACCAGCTGTGTTGTTGTATTTCACATCTTCTCGATGGAATCCATAAGTTTAGCTGCGATCATGAACGAAATTGGGCTGCTGCTTATTGGTTTGGGCTGTGCTACGATCATCAACTTTGTCTATATGCCTAATGAAGATGCCAACTTGCTTAAGACCAGATTTAAGGTCGAAGACTTATTTGCTGCCATTTTTCACAATATTTCAAATCAGCTTAAAGATGATTCTTACCTTTGGGATGGTCATGAACTCCTTGAGGTCCAGGAAGTCATGGAAGAAGGTGTTTCTTTGGCCAAGAAATCATCAGAGAACGCCCTGTTTCATCCAAAAACGGAATGGCAAATATATTTTCATATGCGCAACCAGCAGCTGGACAGCATTGAACGAATGATGGATATCGTGGCTCAAGTGTATCAAACCTTGCCTCATGGGGTTATTACTGCAGAACTCTTTGACGAATTGGCCGACGAAGTGAAGAACGAATTTTATACAGGACAGGTCGAAGCCCAATTGCTCAATCTTGAGCTGTTGTTTAAACAAATGCCGCTCCCGGTAAGCCGGGGAGAGTTTGAGATCCGCTCCGCCATCCTGCAATTGTCTCTGGAGTTAAAGCACTACTTGTCCTAT
>DASWUO010000493.1:0-5607 GCA_036401615.1 Bacilli bacterium
TGGCATGTTGTTCCCTCCTTTTTATAAAATAGCCTCTCGGCATTCGCCGGGGCAGGCGGAGCAAGGATTTCCTTGAACCACCATTCTTGCTTTCCTCCTGCTTTCGCGGGTGGATTTCCTAATTGCAATGTTGATGAAATATACTGATCAAAAAAGACCTTATGCAAAAATACTACGATCATTATGATGAATAAGGTTCAAAAAGAATCTTATTCTCTACAGTCCTCCCAATTTACAAGGTATCCAAAGTATTTAAGGTCGAAAAGAGAACTTATTCTCCACATAGCCTTTCCGAATTTTACAGTAGGGTCTTTTATAGACCTTATGTAGTGCCGAGAGGCTATTGTATTAGGAGAAAAGACGAAGCTGTGTTCAACTTCGTCTTCCCCGTAATACTTATTTCTATCGTTTATCTGCCGTCTGTAAATTAATTACCGTAGTCTTCGGTCATGTTGGGTTTGCGGCCTTCGGTTCGCGGGCGCGGAGCTCGCGGTGCATCTTTATTGTATTCTCTTTGGGGAGGTCTGGTATCCCGGCTGCCCCCGAAATCCTTACGTGGATTGGTGCGGTTAGCGCCCGGATTACTGGAAGGAGCACCGGGTCTGGAACTGCCTGGTCTCGATCCTCCAGCTCCTGCCGAAGTCCCAAATGAGCCTGTGTAACGTCTTCCTGAAGTCCGTACATCGTTTCCTGGTCCGGTTCTTCTCTTCTTGGCACGCATAGGCTCTTCCGGGGTCAATTCGATGGAAACTTCCTTCTTCTCTCCGGTTAACAGCTTTAATGCGGATGCCAGCAGCACCACGGAATCGTATTGCTCGAGGAGTTGAATAGACAAGCCTTTAAATTCGTTGAAGTCCTCACTTTGAACCACTTCCAACAATTTCTCAGCCGTGATTTTTTGTTTTCCTTCTATGGCTTCAGCCACACTTGGCAATGGCCTTTTATTAATTTTATGACGTGTCATCTTCTCAATTAAATGCAATTGGTCAATTTCTCTGGGAGAAACGAACGTCCATGCGCTGCCTTCTCGGCCTGCACGCCCAGTACGGCCAATTCGGTGGACATAACTTTCCGGATCTTGCGGCAAATCAAAATTGATAACATGCGTTACTCCGGATACATCTAAACCTCTGGCAGCAACGTCCGTGGCAACCAATACATCAATGCTGCCATCCCTGAACTTGCGCATCACGGCATCCCTTTGGTTCTGGGACAAATCGCCATGTAATCCATCAGCCGAGTAACCACGCTTCTGCAGGGCTTCCGACAGTTCATCAACCCGGCGTTTGGTTCTTCCGAATACAATAGCCAAATCAGGAGATTCCATATCAAGCAATCTGCTTAATGCTTCAAACTTTTGTCTTTCATTAACTTCAATATAAGACTGGGAGATCAAGGGAACGCTAATTTCCTTAGGAATAACCGAAACAAATTCAGGTGTCCGCAAAAATTGTTGAGCCAACCTTTGAATATTCGGAGGCATGGTAGCTGAGAACAGCATGGTGTGGCGGTCTGCAGGAACAAGTCTCAGGATATTCTGGATGTCCTCCATAAAACCCATATCCAGCATTTCGTCCGCTTCATCCAAAACCACGGTTTTTACGTCATCTAACTTAATGGTTCTGCGGTTAATATGATCCAGTAAGCGGCCTGGTGTCCCGATAATGATCTGCGGATTCTTCTTTAAAGCACGCATTTGTCTAACAATATCCTGTCCGCCATAAATAGGCAGCGAACGAAGTCCTTTAAATCTGCTTAACTTGCCGATTTCTTCAGCAACCTGAATGGCAAGTTCTCTTGTCGGTGTCATAATTAAAGCTACGATCTTTTCCTCCGTTGCTTTAATCTTGTTAATCATGGGCAATCCAAAAGCTGCCGTTTTCCCTGTGCCTGTTTGCGCTTGTCCGATTAAATCGCGGCCTTCAAGGGCAAGAGGCAGTGTTTTCGCTTGGATGGGTGTCGGTTCCTCGAAGCCGAGCTCGGTGATTGCCCGAAGCACCTTAGGTTCAAGGCCAAAATCATTAAAAGTTGTCAAAATATTTCATACTCCTTCGTGGGGTGATGATTCACCCGTTATGTCTGTACTCTTAAGTAGCGACGCCATTTATATAGTAAGTGAAGTGATTCACAACAAAAAAGTATTTTCCTTGAAGCAGGAAAATACTGCCGTCCTTAAGAATATCAAATGTATTATAGCACAGTTGACTTCATCCATCAAATCCAAACCCAATTTCAAATACTATAGGATAAAATGCCAATATCCCTTTGAATCTTCTTGTGGTATAATTAATATGTGATTTCATATCATTCCGTTTGTTATCTTCTTCTCAAGGAAGTACAGCTTTTTCTAATCGCTATACCAAATTCGATTGGAAGGGTGATTCTTGTGGAAATGGAAACAGTCACGTTATCTAGAATTGTAATGAAATTCACCCCGGAATGGTTTCCATTCTTGAAGCCGAAAGAACTCCAATCGAGCATCATTCTAAGGGATGGTATCGAAGTTCTTGACGCCGATGATGCGAGGGAAATTATCCAGCAAAGTATTTTTGAACATCAGAAAGACGCCTATCTTCACTAGGCGTTTTTTTTTTAGAAAAATTTGTTGATCGAAATTGGCACGAAATACCCTTTGTGCTTAGTCTCTTGTTTATCATATAATGGAGACAGATACGCATAAGTATGGGAGAGAGACAACATGGAAATGCTGATTGCTGCACTTTTAATGATATGGGGAAGTCTAACCGCCGGCCATACAGATATTACTTTTGAGCAGTTGGTGCAAGCATCGCTGGATTTGCAGAAAGGGACTGTTGAAGTGCCGGGAACTCTACCCGGAACAGATGCAGGCCTTGGCCTGGTGAAACAAGACCCTCAAACCGATGCGCCTGTTGTCAAAGGATTGTACTCCACAGGAAATACGGCCGGCGGAGCAAGATTAGCCTCTCTACTAAAGTTAATAGATGAAACGGAGCTTAATGCCTTAGTCATTGATATCAAGGACGATTGGGGTAATATTACTTATAAAACCGATCATCCCGAGTTGGCCGCCCTTGGAAATTCCAAAAAGTTCATCGGAGACATTACCAAGCTGATGCTTACTTTGCAAGAACATCAAGTTTATCCTATTGCCAGAGTTGTAGTTTTTAAAGATACTTATTTGGCTAATAAAAAACCTGAATTGTCTTTTCTGAATGCTAACGGCACTGTATGGACAAACGGCAAGAAAGAGAGCTTCGTGAATCCTTATAAAAAGGAAGTTTGGGATTATAATATTCAGGTGGCCAAAGAGGCCGCCAAACTGGGTTTCAAAGAAATCCAATTTGATTATGTCCGGTTTCCGGAAGGTTTTGAGAAAAGAGCGGATATTCTGAAATACGATAAGGATAAGAGAACACGGGTACAAGTCGTTACCGAGTTTGTTAAATACGCAAGAGAACAATTAAATCCTCTGGGTGTGAGAGTCTCTGTGGATATATTCGGCTTTGCGGCTTCTGTGCCTGCAGCTGAAGGAATCGGCCAAGATTTCGAAGGAATTTCGAGGTATGTAGACGTTATTTGCCCGATGGTCTATCCCAGCCATTACAGCACCGGGTGGTTTGGCTCCAAGGTTCCGGATGCAGCCCCTTATGTTACTATAGCCGGAGCAATGGAAGATACCCATACCAAGCTTCTTCCTCTCGGCGGATTAAAACCGGTTATACGGCCGTGGATTCAAGACTTTACAGCCCCCTGGATATCCGGATATATTCGTTATGGCAAGAATGAAGTAGAACAACAAATTAAAGCTTTAAAGGACAATGGGGTTAACGAATATTTACTGTGGAATTCCGGAAATGTTTACTCTGCCGGAGTAGATTATAAGTAAAATTTTTCAATTCCGGTTAAGCTTCTCGGCCATGGTTATGAAATACGAGATCACCCGTTTGACTCTCTGCTGCATCTTAGGGTTTTCGGGTTCTCCTTCTGCTGTAAACATACGGTTGCTGCCCCCGATTGAAATCCACTCAGGGCAGTTAATGCCATGAACGTTTCTAACCACAGCTTGAAGCTGAAGAAGAGAGCTTACAGCAACGTCACCTCCCGCTGAACTAACGGAAAGGACAACTTTCTCGTTGAAGTGCTCCCCTCCCAAATGGTCCAGCGCATTTTTTAAAACTCCGGATACACCTCCATGGTACTCTGGAGTGCTTAGAATAATAGCTTGGGCTTTGACAAACATTTCCTTCATCAAGAGAAGATTTGAATCATCCGGAAAATCGGTATCTGGTGTATAGAAAGGTACTGGCCGTTGAAATAAGTCCATCAATTGAACAGCATGTCCGTTAGACTCCAGTACCCGAACCATATAATGAATCAGTTGTGTGCTTGTTGAGGCTGCATGATTGCTTCCCGCGAGAATGGCTATGTTCATTTTCCAGCTTACCCTCCTCTTACATAACAACTATTGTGATAATCTTAATGCAAGCTCATACAGTTCCATATCAAAAGCTTTTTTCGTATTCACGACCTTATCGATATCTGTTGCAATGAGTTGGTTCTTGTACACCCCGCAGCCTTTACCCGAGTCCCCCTCAAGGAGTCCTCGTACCGCGAAATCTCCCAATCTGCTCGCCAAAACCCGGTCGTTATGTGTCGGAGTTCCTCCACGCTGGATATGCCCTAACACGGTAACCCTGGGTTCAATGCCGTTCAGCTCATAGATTTGTCTGGAAATGTCTTCGCCTTTGCCTACACCCTCAGCAATAATAATAATACTGTGGCGTTTTCCGTTCTGGAAATTTTCCTTCATTCGGGCGGCGACTAAACCCAGATCATAGGCCACCTCGGGCACAAGAATGGTCTCGGCACCGCTCGCTAATCCGGCATATAGAGCAATATCTCCGCAATGGCGCCCCATCACTTCCACTAGGGAAGAGCGCTCATGGGAGCTCATGGTGTCCCGAAGTTTATTCACCGCATCTACCACTATGCTGACAGCCGTATCAAACCCAATCGTATAATCAGTAAAGGGAATATCGTTATCTATAGTCCCGGGCAAGCCCATTGTTTTTATACCAAGCTTAGTTAACTGGTTGGCCCCTTGATAAGAACCGTTTCCACCTATTACTACAAGCCCGTCGATCCCCCGTTTCAGCAGGTTGTGGGCGCCTTTCTGTTGTCCTTCCAGAGTCATGAATTCCTTGCAGCGCGCTGTCTGCAATATGGTGCCGCCCCTTTGAATGATATCTCCAACGCTTCGAAGATCCATCGGACGGATTTCATCATTAATCAGGCCTTGGTATCCCCGCTGTACAGCATACACTTCAAGACCGTTGAATATAGCACTTCTTACTACGGCCCGGACGGCCGCGTTCATCCCTTGGGAATCTCCGCCGCTGGTAAGGACGGCTATCGACTTAACTGACATTTTGTTTCCTCCTGAAAGTTATTTATAGCCTCTCGGCATTCGCCGGGGCAGGCGGGGCAAGGATTTCCTTGAACCACCATTCTTGCTTTCCTCCTGCTTTCGCGGGTGGATTTCCTAATTGCAGTGTTGATGAAATATACGGATCAAAAAAGACCTTATGCAAAAATACTACGATCATTATGATGAAATAAGGTTCA